>NZ_JAACYS010000027.1 GCF_009996845.1 Pallidibacillus pasinlerensis
GAGGCTGCCAAAAAGTGAAAATTACTCACTTTTTGGACAGCCCCAGTTTGCCATTTTCTTTAAGTTCATGGCAACGAAAGTAAGCATCGCCTGCATGGACAATTTTTCCAGTCCTCGTAGGGTTGTCCATCGCATGCCATGCTTCTCTTTTCCATCGGCAAAGACTCGTTCAATCGTTTCTTTGCGCTTCTCATATATGTTTTTATTGATCTCTGTATGCCTTAAATGATCCGCTTCTTCCACATAATGTTCCCAAATGTGGCGATGAATGAATTTGATATGATCTTTATTTTGGGTACACTTTTCTAAGAACGGGCACGTTTTACATATTTCCGGATTAGAAGCGTACTGTCGATAACCTTCTCTTGTCGTGGTTCGGTATTCAAGAATTTGGTTGTTTGGGCAGATATAACAATCATAATGTTCATCGTATACATACTCATACTTTTTAAAGAAACCGTCTTTTGTTCTTGGTCTTGTATATGGCATAACGGGACGAATCTCTTTGTCCAACAGACTTTTCGCATTCGCTGGGGTTTTGTATCCGGCATCTACGGCTACTGCAGTTGGTTTGCCTACTTTTTCGATGACTTGTTCGAGTAATTGACCAAACACCTGACTATCATGAATATTCGCTCCCGTTACCTTGGTAGCTAAGACAAAGCCTTTTGCGTCACATGCGGTATGAAATGAATAGGCAAACATCTTTTCCCGTTCATCTTTTACGTAATAGCCACTATCAGGATCTGTTTTACTGACCTTTATTTCCTTGGCTTCTTCCTTCTCTTTCGGGGGAAAGGGCTTTTTTCCATGGTTTTCGCGGTCTTGGTTAATCTCTAACTCTAATTGCGCTTGATAGCTTTTTGTTTCTACCCGGACAATTTTCTTATCGAACTTCTTTTTATTGGCGCTTGCTTTGACATGTGTTGAATAAGGCGTTTTGCAAGGCTCGAAACAAATCAAGTTCGATCTCTTTCCATGTCAACGAATTTGTGGTAAGATGTTGTTGAATATTCATAGGACTCTCTCCTCCTGTTTGGGTGTTTTGGTCAATCATTATCATAACAGGGAGAGAGTCCTTTTTTCATGTTTCCTGCTTGGGATCCTACCGCGCTTCGCTTGGTGGCCCCGATGAGGGGGATTGCGAACCTACGTTCCCAACCCCCTCATCGGGGAACTTCTAAGAATTTTTCCCACAAACATTTTACTCACACTAGGGACTTTGTCTACAAGCTGAAAGACCAAAATAAATTCGGTCTTTTTGTGTGTCTTCTTTAACTATTGCATTATTCTTTCACTTTTAGCAATCGCATGCTGTTTAATGTTACGATTAATGTTGCTCCCATATCGGCAAATATCGCTAACCATAGCGTTAACCAACCAGGCACAATTAACAGTAATGACAATGCCTTAATCCCTAAAGAGAAAGTAATGTTTTGCTTAATAATCGCTAAAGCTTTGCGGCTCAATTTAATCGTATATGGCAATTTACTTAAATCATCAGACATTAAAGCAATATCGGCTGTTTCTAGGGCTGTATCGGTTCCAGCACCACCCATTGCCACACCAACGGTTGAAGCTGCAAGAGCTGGTGCATCGTTCACACCATCTCCAACCATCGCCACGCTTTGATGCTTGTCGCGAAGCTCTTTGATGAAATTCAGTTTATCTTCTGGAAGTAAATCGGCTTTAATATCGGAAACACCGACTTGTTTTCCGATGGCTTCGGCTGTTCTTTGGTTATCCCCTGTCAACATCACCGTTTTTTCAATACCGACTTGATGAAGTTTTCGAATAACCTCTTTGGATGATTCTCTTATTTCGTCTGCCACGGCAATTAACGCCAGAATTTCTTTTTCCGTCCCTAATACCATGACCGTTTTCCCTTGTATTTGAAGGGTTGTAATTTGTTCTTTTATTTCTGATTGGATGCCATTTGGAAGAAGTTCTTCAAAAAGACCTGGACTTCCGACATAATACATTGCGTTATTTACTTTGGCTTTGACCCCTTTACCTGTAATGGATTGGAATTCTTCAACCGATACATCATTAAAATTCAATCCATCTTCTTCTGCTTTTCTTATAATGGCGGAAGCAAGTGGATGTTGTGAGCCTTTTTCAATGGCTGCTGTAATGGTCATTAGTTCTTTTTCATTGCCATTATAAGTGACCACATCGGTGACGGAAGGAACACCTTTTGTTAATGTTCCTGTTTTATCAAAAGCGATGACTTTTAGAGATCCTGCTTCCTCTAAATAAATACCACCTTTAATTAACACACCGTTTTTCGCTGCATTTCCAATGGCAGTTACAATCGCAACAGGCGTGGAAATAACCAACGCACACGGACAACCAACCACTAATACAGCTAGACCTCGATAAATCCATTCGCTCCAATCAGCACCCATAAATAATGGAGGAATAACGGCTAGTAAAAGAGCAAAAATGATAATGGCTGGTGTATAGTATTTGGCAAAACGATCTACAAACGCTTGAGAAGGTGCTCGTTCTGCTTGAGCTTCTTCCACTAAATGGATGATTTTCGAAAGAGTTGTATCTTCCACTCGTTTTGTCACTTTTACTTCCAATAACCCTTCTTCATTCAATGTTCCTGCAAAGACTTCATCACCGACTGTTTTGGTTACTGGAACACTTTCTCCCGTAATGGCAGCCTGATTTAATGTAGATGTACCCTTGATGACGATTCCATCCATCGCTAATTTCTGACCAGGCTTTACGATCATAATATCTCCGACTTGAATATCGTCAACAGGGACCATCATTTCTTCATTTCCTCGACGAATTAATGCTTCTTTTGGAGCAATATCCATCAACGATTCAATGGATTGACGAGCTTTATCCATGGAATAACGCTCTAAGGCTTCGCTAATGGCGAATAGAATAACAACCGTTGCACCTTCTCCCCATTCACCAATCGCTGCAGCTCCTAAAATCGCCACTGTCATCAGCGTATTCATATCAAAATTCAATCGAACTAGGTTTTTGAAACCTTTTATAAATAACGAATATCCACCGATTAAAATTGCTGCAGCATATCCAATTGTCGCAAAGATATGCTCTTCTCCGTATTGCTTCCCTAAAAACCAACTGATCACAAGCAAAACGGCGGAAATATACACTTTAATGTTCTCTTTTTGCTTCCAAAAAGGTTCACGCTTGACTGCTTTTTCTTTATCTTCCCGAACCTTTAAGTTTTCAAAAGCTCCTGCTTTTTCTAATTCTTCGATGGTTGTTGTACCCAAAACGGTAATTTTAGATGCTCCAAAGTTTACTTTAGCATCTTGAACACCTGGCAATGATTTTACATTATTTTCAAATTTTGCCGCACAGTTTGCACAAGTAAATCCTTGAACACGGTAGGTTTTCGCTTCTGATTTAGATAATTTTGCTTGTTGTTCAGACACGGACTTTCACCTCTTTATCATGTGCTAACGCAATCATGATTAACTGCTTAATATGGTCATCATCCAGCGAATAAAATGCTAGCTTTCCTTCTTTTCGATACTTTACAATCCCTTGTTTATAAAGGGTCCGTAAATGATGGGAAGTGGTTGCAACAGAAGCCCCAATGATATTGGCAATATCACATACACATAACTCTTCATCTTGGCAAAGTGAATAGGCAATTTTTGCCCTATTTTCATCTGCCAGTGCTTTAAACAACAGGACAACACTAGATATATCTTCTTTTTGCAATTCACCATGTATTCGATTGACTTTTTCTTCGTCATAACAATAAATTTCACATGTATCTTTCTTACTCATTCATTATCCCCCTTTCATATTCAAATTTCCGTTTGAATATATTATACCTCATTTCTTTTATTATTCAAATATTTATTTGAATGAAAAACAAAAAAAAGAATGGAATTTAAAAAAATCAACCCAATATTTACCGTGCGATTCATTTAATTAGCTACATCAAAAAATTCTGGGTCTTCACCATTTTCTGTGATTTCTACTCAATCCTAGAAACATGTTAGCTGGATGAAATAGGTTCATCAGTCAGGATCCTTCTTCCGCATACAGACCAACGATCATACCGATAGCGGAAGAAGGGAGCGCTTAAGCAGCCTGACTGCCTGTAGTGTTCCCTGTACACTCCAGAAATACACGCAAACGAAACCGTTCTAGATTTCGATAGCCATAAGCCCGGCGTTTGATGTTTTTGATCTTGTGATTCGTCCCCTCGATCCGGGCATTTGTATATGGGCACAAAAAGTAGGAAAGAATAGGCTCCTTCCACCTTTCAAGCGTGTTGGCTGCTTCCTGAAAAGAAGCAAAAGGGCTCTGTTTGGCTAACTCATAACAACAGTGCCTGGCACCGTTCGCTAATGAGCATCCGCTAGTAAGAGAAAAACCGCAGTGCTGCCAATGAGGCAACGCTGCGGTTTTTATTTTAATACTTCTTCTCGATGGTTTAATTCAGGACGTATTTGAACAGCGAATCGATTTTCTGATCGCTCTCCAATCACCTGTGCAACATCATTGACGTGGGACAAAGAGGGACACAACATAGTTGAACAGCACCCGACACCGTTCGCTAATCTCCCAACCGTTCCCGTACTTCCTCCTCTGTCATGTCGAGAATATGGGCAACGTCTGTTATACTCATTCCTTTTTCGACCATTTTTCGAATCGTTTCATTTTTCCCTTCTTCTCGACCTTGTTTCAACCCTTCTTGTCTTCCTTCTTCCCGACTGCCGCGAATGTTTGAGAGTTGATCAAGGAGCCATTTCAGCCGCATTTCGTACGCGTAACGGTTTTCGGGGTCGACGCTTAAGTTTTGCCATTCTTCTAGCGCTTCTAAAATGTCTTGTTCTGTCATGGCTATTCCCTCCAATTCACGAAACATCTCTTCATCCATTTTTTTCGTTCGTCCATCGACAGCCGACAACATCGTTAGCCATGGCCATTCCGGTGACTGTTTCACTTCTCTCCGATATTTCTTCCATTTTACCATAAATTGTGACAAGTCGAGTACATGAAATTCAAGGTGATGGCTCCAAAGAAACTGTTCTTCGTCTTCACGAATGTGAAAAACGGTATGGAAGCGATCTGTTTCATGTGGGAAAAGGGGATAATTTAAGATGGCGATCATAATCGTTGGAGGGAGGATGTCGTACCGTTCTCCTTTCGATAGTGAAGATGAAAACAACTTTGCCCAGTAATACAATAGCCGTTCGGGCATACCGTATTGTGGGATGATTTGAATTTCAACGTGAATGCGCTCGCCGCGGTTTGTGCGAACGATGACATCTAACCGTCCAGTCTTACCGTCTTCTGTTTCTTTCGTTAGTTCGGTGTTTTCAAACTGTACGTCGATGATGCGATCATCTCCAGTCCGATGTAGCAACGCATTTAAAAACGCCATCGTGATTGACTTTCTACTTGGGTGGCCGAACAGTTGTTTAAACATAAAATCCATTTTTAAATCGAGGTATTGCATACAAATCATCCTTTCGTAGAATATAAGGGACAATTTGATTAAAATCGGGAAATAAGGGAAATGCAAAAGTAGAAAATTGAATTTTGCGGAAAATTTTTATGACAAATGGGGTAAAAAAGTGGGAGGATGAACCGTTTTTTAGGTTGAAAATTTAATTTTTGAAGGGAGAGAGTGATTAAAAGATAAAACAAATCCCAACTGTTTAAATTCAGCCCACTTGATCATGTGACTGAATAGTTACAAAGCGTTTATTCTTCGCTGGACCATATCTTTGGAAACGAATAAAACGGAAAAGAGAAAAAGTTTTGATTAAAGTCTCAGATGACTAGATATCATCCACATCCATTTCAGGGGAAAGCCATTGTCGCTTTGCCTTTTTTCTTTTTAATCAAAGAAAAGGAAGACAAAAGAAAAGCCCTACAGAGATTTCTCTCCGCAGAGCTTTTCGACATACTTCGGGCGGTGACAGGCACCGATCCACGGGTATAAACTAATTGTGTTAAAGTACCTCTTGTGCAAGTTTTGTGCAGATTTTTCTTCGTTGTGTAGTATGTGGGTTCCTAAGTTAAGTCCGTATAATTGCGTAAAAAGGGAATAGAAAAAGAACCACATTGCTTCCCCTTTGGCCAAATAAACAGTGAATCCCAAACATAAGGAGGAATGCAACGATGGCTCAATTTCCCGTAAATGATGAACTTTTGCACAGGTTATTGCCGAAAGATCAAGGATTGACTTAGCTGCTCGAACAAATTCTGAATCAAATCCTCGAAGAAGGGTTTGAAGACGCCACGGCTGTCCTAGACTTTCCACCGTTTACCGCTTTTTGATTATCTGATTTCTTTATATTATTAAACTATTTATTAAAAAAAACCGATAATAATAATGAATACTATTTTAGGAGGGAAGTATGAAATGAATTCATTTTTTGGAAAATCAGGTAAGGTATTGTTGCTGGTTTTCACTCTAATTTTCACTTTGGTGACGATTGGAGTGCAGAAAAGCTATGCGAATGAATTACTTAGAACCAAGCCAAACATGAATTCTATCATTGAACTCCAAAAAAGTCTGGAGTTTACCGAAGAATCATTAGCGGTAGACATTGATAAAGCGAAAATAGAAACAGAAATAAAAATCAACGAAGATGAAGCTATAAAAATCGAAAGCGATAATAAATTCAAACCTCAATCCCAATATGGTGTAGGCGGATTAATCTTAAATACGCAGGATTCCTTAACAGAAGAGGACCCGATGGATTTATTTTTCTTTAGTCCGACTTCCGATAAAATTTTAGTTTCTATATAAGATAAAGAATTGCCGATTTTTCGTTTCGGTTTTCATCTAAATACAAGCTGATATGATATAACGTGGCGAGTGATCAGCTGGATGTAAAACAAAATTTCAACTTATATAGAATATTATCTGGGAACGAAGATTATATATTGCAACTTTATGTTGTAGATTATGAAAATGGACTAGCGTATCCAACTGAATTTACTACTTCACCGGGAAAACTAATGCTAATCAATATACCGGCAGGTGATTATGCTTTAGGTGTGTTATCAAAAGGAACTTTAGGAGATTCATACACCATTCAAATGAATGCTTCCAATCCTGCTAATTTTAATGAAGCCTTATATATTTCACAAGATCTCACAAAATTCGTTGCAAAATATAGTGATGGTTCTTTGTATTCAAACGGCCAATATGTGTTGAATGTAAACGGAATTAACAACGAACATCTTAATTGGGAAAGAAAATATTATTTTTCATACAATGGGGGATATTCACAAAGAACACATTCCCTATCGGATATAAAAATATCTTCCATTTCAAGCCGTTTTCTTACTCTTCCAATTATGCAAGTTCTGATTTTGCATTATGGTATATCTAGATGTGGGGACGCTTTTCACATACCATGAATCGCAATATCAATCTGGTCCAAACCCATACTACTACAGTTCATTTGTCGATACTTTAGGTAAAAATACACCACGTAGACTGGAAGCTGACGATTTTAACTATGGCGATCACATCTTAATCGTCGATTTAACAACCGGGAAATCAATCGACTTCTTCAGTGTGTTGAATTTTTACTATGCAAGTGGTGTAGAACCATTACCTTCTGTTGATTATTTAGAATAGGAGGGGATGACCTCATGAAAATTGATCTTGGATATATCGGAGCGATGGTCGCTCGAAATGATGCCAGAATGCCATCCATACATGAAATCAAAAATCCATTAGCTGGAAAGCAAGTAGAAGTCATCAGAAATGGAGAGGCTTATAAAATCACCCTTTCGGATGAAATCAAACAGGTTCAAGGTCTGATGAGCATGACGGTAGAAGAGTTTTTTTTAAAAGATATTAACGTACAAAACGCAGACCCTTCCGATATTTTTTCTTATCGGCCACAGGATCAATGGCTCGTTTTCAGTCAATATTTACATGAGTCCAAATACTTTGATTCACTAAGCGATGAAGAATTGAAGAAAGTGGAATCCGTCTTACAACATATTACGGATGGAATGGATAGTTTAGCGAAATATGCAGGGATTAACCTTTTTGGAATAAAGAAGCAACAGCTTAACTCTTATGAAGCACATCTTGAACTTGCTTCTTCGACAGCTGCGCTTCAACACTTCAGTGATACGTTTTTAAGTGGCGACGTAAAAACTGGATTTGATCAACTGATTCAAGATTATGTTCGTCACAATACGAAAAAAGTGATGGATTATCAATCCGTAGAGGAAAGATTCTATGCAGCACGAGCCAAAATAAAACCGCTGAATGCTCCTCTGACATACGAACAATCACGTCATTTATCTATGACAAACAAACTAGGAAAAACCATTTATACACACGAAGAAATTGAATCGGTAATCAAAAATTATCAAGAAATGTTTAAGGACATTAAAAACGAAGAAGATTTGTCCTCTGTGCTATTAAAAGCGAAAGAACAACTTCTTGCATTTGTAACGAAAGGTATCTCACCAAAGGATGCGGATTACCAATTGGCAAAAGATTTTGTTACACAGCGTTCCAATGATACATTCAAGCGAATCGAGAATTACTGGCATATGTTATTGAAAGAAAAATAATTGTGTTCATTAGGGGCTGTCCAAAAAGTCAGGGTAACTGACTTTTTGAAGCCCCTCTTATTTTTTTTCATTTTTTAAAAAAGTACACAAAAAAATCGTAACTATTCACTCCGATAGTAGTATGTAAAGAAGCGCAACACAAATAGGGCATCCCCGTAATAGAAAATGCCCTAAGTGGTAGAAAGAACACGATCGAGCGTTTCGCCTGTCAACAGAAGACATAACGAATCCCACACGTTTTTTTCGTGTTTCGTCAATGTGGAAATAACGCTTCGATTGTATCACTTAAACGCTTGTACGGGATCAATTGGATATGATGCAAATAAACAACGAGCGCCGTGAGCCGTGGACCGTATTGCACATGATTCGTGACGTGGGATGGGAATTCGGCTTGTTGAACACATCGACAATGTGGACACGATTTCACTTCACGTTCATGTTGTGTCACCTCGATCGCCACAGGAGAGACATCAAACACTTGACGGATATCGGCTTTGAACGGTTTGACTTCACGCAAAGAAGCCCCACATCCTTGACACGTATGCACACGATGAACGATGCGATGATGTGGATGTTCCACTTGACGGAGCGTCGTTCCTTGATGTCCTTCTTGTCCGCCTGGCTTGTTGCCAGATGAGTGACGAGAAGAACGTGTGTTGGCAAAACGGTCAGAAGATGGGGGCAAATGGCTATTGGAGCTGTTTTTTTCGTGCGTGCTTCCAGCTCTTGAACACGGTACTTCAGTTGTTCATTTTCTTTGCGTAGTTGTTTGTTTTCGTGACGCAAATGTTCATTTTCTTGAACGAGTTGATGAATGAGCTGTATTTGTTGTTGAACTTTGCCGATTAAGCTCTCAACTGTAAATACAGCTTGTTGTACCGTCAACATGCGATTCACCTCCTTGTCTTTCAGTATTCACATCAAAGACAAGGAAAGAAGAAAATATTCAGCTCACTTTATGATGTGGCTGAATAGTTACCCCAAGATTGAACTTCTCTCGGATACTTGCAGGACCATTTCGACTCAAAATGATGTTAGTCTAGATTATAGACACAACGAATAGAGAAAATGTACAGTAAATCCATCAATCATAGGGAGTGCCTAGAATGACAAGACGTTTTGATAAAGAATTCAAAATACATGCAGTAAAATTAGTGGTTGAGGAAGGAGGAAGGAAAGACGGTCGCTCAAACCGCAAGACAACTCGATATTTCACCAAAAACGCTTCATAAATGGGTAGCAGATTATAAAAAAGATGCTGAGCATAGCTTTGTCGGGAGTGGAAACCTCAAGCCGGAAGATCGTGAAAAGCGTGAACTTCAAAAACGTATTCGGGATCTGGAGGAGGAAAACGCGATCTTAAAAAAGGTCATGAGCATCTTCGCCAAAAACCAGAAGTAATTTATGCATTCATTCATACGCATAGAAAGGAGTTTCGCGTGGCGAAGATGTGTGAAGTCTTAGGCGTTTCAAGAAGTGGATACAATGCATGGGTCAAACGACCAGAAAGTCAACAAAAGAAAAGACAGGAAGCATTGAAAATGCAAATCAAAAAGATTCATATCGAGTCAAGAGAAACGTATGGCAGTCCAAAAATCACAAAAATCCTTCAGAAACAAGGGGTTAAGGATCTCAAAAAACGGTCGCTAGAATCATGAAAGATGGTGATATTCATTCAAAAACAAAGAAAAAATATAAGGCAACCACAAACTCGAAGCATCATTTGCCTGTGTATCCTAACTTATTGAATCAGCAGTTTGAAGCAGATGAGCCGAATCAAGTATGGGTGGCGGATATCACGTATATTTGGACGAAAGAAGGCTGGCTGTATTTAGCTTCGGTCATGGATTTGTTTTCTCGTAAAATCGTTGGCTGGTGTCTTTCCGAGCGAATGACAAAAGAGTTAGTGATCAAAGCGTTAAACCGAGCCATCGACGAGAGAAAGCCTCAACCAGGTCTGATTCACCATTCGGATCAAGGGAGCCAATATGCATCGAACGAGTATCAAGCCATCTTACGACAGTACGGAATGCAAACCAGCATGAGTCGAAAAGGAAACTGCTATGATAACGCATGTGCGGAATCGTTTCACAGCATCATCAAAAAGGAACTGATTTTTCACGAGACATTTGCAACAAGGGAAGAGGCCAAACATCGGATTTTTGAATATATTGAGTGTTTTTATAATGCCGAGCGAATTCATTTCGCTAACGAGTACATATCTCCGATGGCATATGAGAAGATGTATCAGCAAGGCAAAAAGCAGTGAACTCTTCTCTCCACAAAGTCACGATATAAGGGACATCTTTCCTCTTGAGGAGGGGAAGGGTTTACCAAACCGTTCCCCTTCTCAAGAGGCCACCAAACGAAGTGCGGTAGTAGGGTTTTAAAGTTTTTCTCGATTTTACGTGTCTATTTTCTTGACATAATACCATTACTTATTTATGAATGGAGAATAGACGCATTTTTCCTTCAAACAAAGAATATAGCTCTAGAGCCATTTGCAAGTTTAATAGTTGGTGAGGGTCTCCAAAATCACAATTTAAAATCTTTTGAATTCGGTTAAGCCGATAATGCAGTGTGTTTGGGTGGATGTGCAGTTCCTCGGCCGTAACCTTTACATTCATATTATTTTTAATGTAAGTATTTAGAGTTTCAATAAATTCCCTATTTTTGCCTTTCGATTCCTTGATTAGAGGGCGGAGTTGATCATAAATGAAATCGATAATCTGTTCTTCAGAGTTTTGCAGTAAAAGACGATACAATCCAAGGTCAGAATAGCACAATATTTTTTCGTTAACGGAAAAGTTTGATAAAAATTTTAAACATTCATTAGCTTCTTTTGCCGATAAATAAACTTGTTCTAGACCGTTTTTCCATCTTCCAATTCCAAGGTGGAAATTCGTGGAAGGGAACTGTTCGTGTAGTTTGTGTAATAATATTTGAAATCGTTCTTTTATAGTCCTTATCTCCTGTTCTTTTTCAAGCTTGTTCGAAAGAGAGAAAAGGAAAATTAGCTGATCATGCTGGATAACAGTAAAACTATCAGGATAGTCTCTTTTTAGTAATTTTTGAATATATTTTGCAATTCTTCGTCTTTCTAATAAATGCTCCTGGATTTGCGTAGAGGAAGTGCTGATTTTCAACCTTGCTACTAAAAACGTTTGATTCGGATATAAATGTAATAGTTTTGCATGGTGAAGAATCGTCTCATTAATTCTTCCATGTAGAACTTCATCCAAAAAGTCTCCTTTCACTTTTTGGTGAACATCAAAAATTGCTTCTTCTTTTAATAATTCTAATGAAATGACTGTGGAGGCGTGCTCCACAGCGGCTATATTAATTTCGTTCATTGGTTTCGATGATACGATTGTTAGTAATCCAAATAGATCGGGTAATAGTCCGATTGGGAAAGTAAGCATATGAACAGTTTTCCCGCGAAAAACGACTTCACCCGTTTGTCTGCGAAACTGTTGTTTATTTAAAATATCAGTAATAAACTCTTTTACAACTATTATATCCTCATCCGAAAAAGGTTCTGTCATCGAAGAGGCGATTAACGCCCCGTTGCAATCATATAGAAAAAAATTTTCACCTGTAGCTCCTTTTAAATATTCCATAATGGAGCTTAGACCTTTTCCTTGTAAAACGAGATCAGCTAAATCGCGGTGCAGCTGGACCGATCTCGAGAGCATTTCGTTATGTTGGGTAATTTTAGTATTCATCGCTTCTAGCTTAAGAAGGGACTGTTCTTTCTCCTGATAGAACCTACCGCGTTCAATGGCAATGGCCGCTTGATGGCAAATAGCTTTTAAAAGTTTGATATCTTCTTCAGTAAATTGCTTCTCTTTATTAAATGAGTCTAATGTAATGACCCCGATACATTCATCCTTTAAAAGGATAGGAGCGCACAATGTCGAGTAAGGATAATATGGAATCGATTGCTCCATTAAAGCTATATTTGCTGGCGAAAGTGTACGAATCGTTTCTTCTACTTTTTGTCTCGTTTCAAATAAAAGGCACTCCTTCTTCTGAAAAGTCAATCCTGTCATCGACTCACCAGGCTTTAACCGAACTTGATTAAGAATTAACGGATCAAAACCTACGGTTGATTGAGCAATCAATGAGTCTGACAGTTCATCATATAGAAAAAGAACTCCGCCGTCAGCGGCATCAATAACAGAGATCGTTGTTTGCAAAATCGAGTGAATAATTGAGTCAATATTTAATGAACTATTTAATACGTCTGATACATAAATGAGCGATTGTAACTGTCGGTAGCTTAAAGGTTCCTTCACGCTGGTCAGCTCCTAATCTCTCTTCGTTCAAAATGTTGTAGGAAATTTCCTTAAACCGACGCCAAAGATTCCATACCAAAAGAATGATTTAAATAAGAAACAGTAGCAGAAATTAAAATTTTTGCCGCATAAAGCATGGCCCGCTCGTCAATATCAAATTTCGGATGATGATGCGGATAATGGGCACCGACTTCAGGGTTGCCAGCTCCAGTAAAGAAGAATACACCGGGAACTTTTTGTAAATAATAAGCGAAATCTTCCCCACCCATGACTGGCTCCATTTCCAACACATTTTCTTCACTAACTACTTGTTTAGCGCATTGAACGAGAAATTCGGTTTCTTTTTCATGGTTGTAAACGACTGGATATCCCTTTTCATAATCGAATCGATAGGAAGCACCGACACTTTGACAGAGAGCTTTTAAATAATTTTCCATTTCGTGAATGATAAAATCTTGTGTTGAGCTATCAAACGTTCTTACTGTCCCAACGATTGAGGCTTGATCGGCAATGACATTAAAGGCCCCGCCGGCATGAAACGAGCCGACAGTCACAACAGCCGGTGTTAAAGGATTCAATCTTCGGCTAACAATGTGTTGCAGCCATTGAACATACGTTGTTCCTATCACAATCGAGTCGATTGTTTCATGCGGGGCCGCACCATGACCGCCTTTTCCGTGAATGGTAACAGTAAATTTATCGGCGGCAGCCATGATCGCCCCTTTTCGATAGCCGACCGTTCCAATTGGAAGAGTAGACCATAAGTGAGTACCAAAAATAACATCCACATCGTCTAAACAACCGTCTTCAATCATCGCGATTGCTCCGCCGGGCGCTACTTCTGTGAATGTGGATCAATCTCCACATCTTTTGTGCGCGCTTCAAACCAAGATGTGATCAACGGCTGTAGAGAAGAATCGATATCTAATAACGTTGTTACGTGAACCGGGTGTGCACGATTTGTTAGTTTTACACTCATGACATCAAAAATTCGCTGTAGCAAAGAACGCTCAAATTGCAATTCAAGCAACTTTGCCCGTTTCGTTACGAGTGTTTCTACTGTAAAGGCACCTGAGCGAAGCTGTACATGCGCATCTTCTAACTTAAACGCTGTATGACGGTATTCTCGAATACGATTGATATAAGTAAACACCAACACAATCGCACCAAAAACAAAGAAAATGGGTTTCCAAAATCCAATGGCAGCAACGAGGCTTGCAAAAATTGGTGGTCGAAGCCAAATCAACTTTTTTGCCTTAGGGGATGCATAATGTGTCATGCTACGCAGTTGAAATTCTGGCAGCATGATTGCTATTAATTCATGTGCTTTTTCCGTTGGTAAGTACGGGAAAAATTCATTAATGTTTTGGTCCTCACCTAGCAAAATTTCCCCTGCTGAAATAAGCTTAATTGTTGTCACACCGAGCAACTTTTGATAGCCGTTTTGTTTGTAAATGACCGCTTGTACTTTGTCTTTGCGAATGGAAAAGCTTTGCTTAGAAAGCCAGCCTTTTTGTACATAAATGCGTTCATTGTCCATTGAAATGGTATATTGATAGTAGCTATTAAACGTTTTAAAGACGCCGATACCGACAGCTGCTAATACGGCAAGTAAGACTAGCAAGATGAGCAGCCATCCTGAAAGATGAGACATAACCTTATCTACATTAATGTATTTCTCTGGATGTACATCTGACCATATATTTAAGCCAATAGGAATGATGGCTAAAAAACTAAAGGACAATAGGGAAGCTTTCAAAATATCACGAATGGTAGTGGTGAAAAGAATTTGACGTTCAGATTCATTGATGGCTTCCTCAGCATGCTGCTCTTGATTCCCATTTCGTAAAACATAATCCTCTATCTTGATGCAATCCACTTTATTTACAAATTCCAATGTCACATCGCTAGTTGCTTCTCCTGTTTCCATTGTGATCGATTGTACGCCAAATAATCGTTGCAAAACATTTGCCTTCGTTTGCACATTCTCAAATTTTTCACGCGGTATAAATTGCTCTGATTTAGAAAATAGGCCCTTATGTATATGAATGCCATCTTCGGCAAATACAACTTTAGTAAATAATGTCTCATAGATGCGAAACAGTAAACTGAATCCGAAAACCGCAATCGCACCCCATTGCACAATATTCATGAACATAGAATTACTACCCGAATTTAGGAATAAAATGAAAAGTATAAACAGATTGCTTTTGATAAGGTCTAGCAGGTCATAGAATATTTTTAGCTTGGAATAGCGAAACGTCATACTTCATCAAGCTCCTTTAAACGGGCAAGCTTCGAAATATCATCGCGGAGCTTTATAGCAACTTCTTCCTCAATATGTGGAATGGTAACGCCACTTTGCATAGTTTTAATTTCAATTGAGCGGACACCATATTTTCGCATAATGATGCCTTGAGTTAATTCAATTGATTGTATTTTCGTCATCGGCACTACAACTTCCACTTTTGTCCAAATCCCACTTTTAATGTATAAAAAATCATCCGTTAACCCGTATCGAAAAGTTTTATAGTATATCGGTGAACTTACAAAATAGGTCCACGGAATACCAATTATAGTAATGACAAACAGGGCGATCCAAACATACCGTAGCCAGCTCCACCAGTTAAAATAATCTGTGCAAAAATAAAGTCCAGTTATAACGACAAGGGCAATGAGTGATGTAATAAGTTCGTTTAAATTGCGTACCTTCATCGCTCTAGGTGAGATTTGTTGATACTGTACTTCCATACTGTTCTCTCCTTTAAGTTGGAAAATTATCCATTCAATTTCATTTACGGTGAATGATAAAAAAAGTTTCGTTTTAATAAACTGTGATTAAAATTTTTGTAAAACATCTATTTCGAAAAGTGAGAGATCTTTGAAGGAAAAAATAAGGAAATGTTTTTGGTGCTATGAGATACATTTTTGCACTTTACATAGCCCACAGTATATGAGTATGAGATGAAAAGCAAGCTTCAACAAGGTACCGTCAAGAGTTTTGTGTAATGTAAATGGGGTAGGGTTTCTCTGAAATGGATTTGAATTGATAGGGGACTGATTTTCTCCACACAGGAGACTGAATATTCAGTCTCCTGTGTGGAAAGGGAGAATCCCTCTATTTTGTTTATTTACAGTATTTGGTTAACAATAACGTTCTTCAAACATTCGCTCGAGGGCTTCATGCGCTTCGGCAAATCCTCGCAACTTTCGCCCTGCCCATTTCTCATTAAAATCTTGAATGGTCAAATACACGATTTTTTCAGCGGCTTCTAAACTATTCAAACTGTTCATCGGTTTTAGGCGTTTCCGAATCTCCTTAATCGTTCGTTCAATGGTATTCGTCGTGTAAATCACACTTCGAATACTGCTTGGATCATCCATACATGTAAGGAGGACATCCAACTCATTGGCCCAAGATTGAACTTCTCTCGGATACTTGCTTGACCATTTCGACTCAAACTGTTGAAACATCTGTAATGCCATCTCCTTATTCGGCGCGCGATCAATCAGCTTGAGGTCCTCGGCCACTTCGAATTGGTCTTTTTTCCGAACACGGCTGAGGGTGTTGCGGACTTTGTGCACGACACAGCGCTGCACATCGGCTTTCGGATACACCGCCTTAAAGGCTTCCTCCAGCCCCGGAAGGCCATCGAAGACGCCCAGAAGCACTTCCTTGACGCCTCTTTTGTAGAGCTGCTGGAGAATCTCCCGCCATCCATAGGCGCTTTCTTGTCCTCCCACGAAGAAATCCAGAATTTCTCGATACCCTTCTTCATTCACTCCTAACACCACATAAATAACTTCTTTCTCTACCGTATCCCGGCGAAGTTTCACGTACAAGCCGTCCAAATATAAGACAGAATAACGTTTGGATAGTGGACGATGGTACCGTTTCTCGATGTCTTCTTTCACGACATCGGTAATCCGGCTGATCGTCGTTGGAGAATAGGCATTTCCTAAAATTCGTTCGATAAACTTGCCAATTTTATGTGTACTCATGCCACTTTGATACATCCTAATGATGGCTTCCTCCAGCCAGCCCGTGTGGCGTTGATAAGGGGCAAACAACTGTGTTTGAAATTCCCCGTTTCGGTCTCTTGGCACCAAAAGACCCTCAATCCGGCCATATTGCGTATCTAGATTTCGCTGATAGTAGCCGTTTCACCTATTCGGCGTTCCAGCCTGTTCGATTTCGAGGAAATGCTTGATTTCTTCCCGCATAATCAGCTCTAATTTTTCCTTCACAAACTGACGAATGACACTTTCCAGTTGATTTGCCCAGTCGACATTCGGTATACTTCTTTTAGACATAGGTAGGGTACTCCTTTCTCTAAGATTTTTGGTCCAATCAGAGAATACCCTACCTTTTTTCTTTTGTTCTAGCAAAATGCTTTACACAAAATTTTATACATCATCAAATCCGATCCTGACTGAAGGGGATATTTATTTATATTTTCTCTAAATCTTCATTCATTTGATTTGCTAAGTTTTTGAAATATAAATAGTAGCAACCCCATATAACTAAATAGACTACAATAAATATAGCAGCTGAAATAAGGATGTTTTTCAAATCAAACAGGATCCACCCAATTCCCAAGGACAGGATAAAATATAAAACAATTACTGTAACAAAGTGCAATGCCGTTTGTTGCGACAGACGGAGCGATTCTAATTCAAAATAAAGCGAAGATACGGCAAAAAACCATCCACAAAATATGCTCCCAAATGAGTTTTTTATAAATTCTTCACCATTAATGACAGGGAAATGACCGAAATAGATGATAGAGCTAGTTACCACTACTGCGATAAAGGAACCGATCAATATCCCGATGATGCTTCTGTATAAGAATTTTTTCATTCTTCTTTCCCCCTATTCATTTTTAATGCTTTTTTGATGGTATGAACATAACGTCGAGAAACGTACTCTTTCACTCCTGATTTAAAATAAACGCATAGAGTGCCATTGAACGATGCTTCAAACCGGCTCAACTCATAGAGATTTACAATGACCGACTTAGAAATGCGAACAAACTTGTTAGAGGGAAGTAATTTTTCGAGCTCATACAGCTTTTCCTTCAATTTAAATGTTCCCTCGGCTGTCACCGCCTCGATGCTATCCCCATGAGCACGAAAAAAATGGATCTCATTTGGCTTTAATATATAATGCATATCACCATTTTTTCCGACAATAAATTCCGTCTCCATCCCTTTTAAAAAATCAAGAATTTCTTTAATCGTGTCATCTACTTCCTTACAGTGAATGGTCACGATTGTCTCAGCGTAATCGCTGTCAATATTCAAAGACACTTTCATTCTGCCCGCCTCCTTTACATTTAAATTGTATTCGTTATGCTAACTGTTGTCTTCATGATAAAGGTAAAAGGTTGTTTTTCCATCCCATCCGGCAAAAATCGTCCCTTGAAATGCATACGATACATGAACCTCTCCCACCTCGGCGCTATACCGAAACTTCGATGAAACTGGACGATCTGGCCCAAAAAGACCACCTAGCACGGCGATTGATTTTTTCCTTTATTTACGACATAGTGAAAGATCTCTACTCTGAAATCGTATTCGGCAAATAAAAAAACAATGAATTCCACATAAGTGGAATCCCTTGTCTCTACCCAACTATAACGAAAAACGAATATAAACAAAATACGGCAAGAGTCCGGTGGAATGCCGAACTCTTGCCGCATAAGGTTCACTCTTTTATACGTATCTATTTGACAGGTATTATTATTTAGCCAACCTGTATCCTTTAAACGAGTCAATCAAAGGAGCGGATGAAGGAATGATTATGGAATTAATCTTAAATCCGCCCAATGTGGGTGTGCCTCAAGTCTACGCTCCATATCGCGGAACGCTTTGAGTGAACGGCTTAGCTTGCTGTATGCGTCGCCTCCTTCACCCCAACCTTGGTAGCCAATCATCCCATTATAGCCTATCTTTTTAAGCTGTCCAAGCAACGCAAAATTATCTAACTCCCCGACATCCAAAGGAAGGTTATCAACCAAATGGATTGTCCTCATCATGATAAAGCCGGGAAGTGTGGAAGCACAAATTCACCTAATTCTTCGATTACTTCTTCTACTGGGCGTTGGCCATATTTTAAGTTGATGATGACATGGTTCACACCTGCATCTCGCAAATCTTCAAGAAATTCGATAAGGAAAACGCGGCCCGTACGGAATCCAAGATGAATCGGGATTGGTACATGATATGGGTCTTCCGCCAAATCAACATAAAGCGATTGGGTAAATGGCTTAAATTCCTCTGTTAACGAACGCCAATTATCAATTAACATTTTTTGAAATTTGAGTGCACGTGGATAGTAAATCCAGCCATCACTATGTTCAGCAATCCATTCAGGAGACTGTCCGCTGTGACCTGTCACCATTAATGGGATGTCTGACAATTTCGGTTTTGGTAAAAGATCTCCATTGGCTAGATGGACTCGTCCAGAGTCAATGGTCGGAAAATGCTCTTTCCATGCTTTTTTTATGACAGCCACTGCTTCTCGGAATAATTCGCTCCGATCTTCTGGATTCACAGCGAACGCTGGAAACTCGATTGGACGGTCACCTGTTGCGACACCGAGAATAAGTCTTTCACCAGATAATCTGTCTACAGAAGCCGCTGCTTTTGCGACATGAAGAGGATGGCGCAATGTTAAAATAATACTTCCCGTTCCCAAGGCAATCTTTTCTGTGTTGGCAGCAACATACCCTAAATACGTAAACGGGTCATATATTTGCCCGACATCCCCGAAATTAGGATCGCGCAACGGTACATCTCTCACAAATAATGAAGCGAAATTGAGTTCTTCTGCTCGTTTGGCTAACTTCATTTGCTTTTCTATATTCATCTCAGGGACATCGCCCATATACGATTCAATCGGAAAGAACAATCCTAAAGTTAGTTTGTTTTCTTGATACATGCGTGAATACCCTTTGTGATTTTTAAATTTTTCCATTTCACATCTACCTTCCAATTATTTTTTAATTTCGTTGTATCTAGAAAAACGTTCCATCAAAACATAAAATATCTTAAAGATGATTCAGTAAGATGTTTTGTAGTTACTCTTTGTATGATAGCCGATAAAATTCCCCGAGATTTATTCCTTATCACAGCACTTATTGTTCCTGACAAGATAGCGTGCATACAGGGTGTCATTATATAGTCAAATAGTGTATTGTTTTAAGATGCCGCAGTGGCAGTTGAAGCATCCACTTTTATCACTTCGTCAATAATCGCACTGCCAAGACAAACATCATTGTCATAAAATACCGCTACTTGTCCTGGAGTAACGGCTTTAACTGGTTTTTCGAATTCCACAAAAGCCGTTCCATTCGGACGAATATGAACGGTTACTTTCTGATCTTCTTGACGGTATCTGAATTTAGCTGTACATGCAAATGTACGTGGACGAACATCCCAGCTAATAAAGCTGATGTTCGATGCAATAAGACCGGTAGAAAACAGAGCAGGATGATTTTTACCTTGAGCGACGAGTAAAACGTTGTTTTCTAAATCTTTATCGACGACATACCAAGGTTCCCCTGTTCCTTTTCCACCGATTCCAAGTCCTTTTCGTTGGCCAATCGTATAGTACATCAACCCATCATGAGTACCTAGCACTTCTCCATCTAGAGAACGAATTTCTCCGGGCTGTGCCGGTAAATAATTCTTTAAAAAGCTTTTGAAATTTCTTTCTCCAATAAAACAGATTCCTGTACTATCTTTTTTACTGGCGTTAACAAGGTTCAATTCTTGAGCGATTTTTCGTAGTGTCCTTTTTGGGAAGAGGCTATACGATTAGAATTGAAAAATGCCCCAAGTGTTTTTCATCACTTGGGGCATGGATGAAGTTGCGTTAGCAAATTCGTTCCTTATTTCTTATATTTTATATTATATTATTTGCTTTTAACCATTCTTCAAATAGCTTACTTCCGACTTCATAAGATAAATCATCTGCATCAACAGTAAAAATCTTGTAACCATATTTTTCATGGAAATCATACTTATCTAATATTTTTTTAACTAATGTAGTATCTTGTTCATTATCTAAAAAAACTACCCATTTATTTTCATTCTGAATTTTATATGCGACTGCTTCTAAATCAACATTGTTCTCATAATATCCTAAATGAAGATGCTGATTTGGATCAAATTTCACGTTTATTCACTCCCTATAATTGATTACCATATAAAAATCCCCAACTAATTATTTTCTTAAAACCCCCATTTCTATTTTCGGGAGGTTGCTTTTTAATTTGCTTGCTTAGTTCTTTCTATTCCAAAAATTTATGGGAATAGCAAATCACACTTAATGCCACTGAATAGATGAACGGTGAGTATGTATTATCTATTGCTAAAGATAAAGTATTAGCAGCTGATAATACAAAAAATGAATATCTACCTGCATATAACTCTGGTGTAATCAAAGTAAACGATCAAGATAGACCAACTATTGCTAGTGTGCAAAAAGTTCATGCTTCACAATACAAAGTAAAATTCTCTGAACCTGTTAAAAGCCTTACTGGTGCTAACTTCAGTGCTAAATATGTTGCAGATGGAACAACTTTAAGTGTAGGTACTACAGATGCAGAAAATATTGTTCTTGATACAACTGATTTACAACTTAAAGGTGAACTATTGGTTAACCTAAATACAGCAGTTAAGTCTAATAAAGAAATCGAATTAAAATTAGTAGGAGCTGTAGACTGGAATAACAATCTTTTATCACCAAACCCAGCATCTATTGCACTTACTAAAGGTGAAAGTGATGGCAAAGCTCCAGAAGTAACTGATATTACAGTAATTAACCCACAAAAATTAGAAATCAAATTTAGTGAAGAAGTTGTAAAATTCGGCACTGCTGCAGTTGATGTTTCTGGAAATACGGTTACTAAAGTTGAACAAGATAAAAATGATAAAACTAAGTTTATCATTGAGCTTATTTCACCATTATTAGTTGGTTATGTAAATGTATCAATTGATGCAGACGCAATTATTGACCTTTATGGTGAAGGTATTAAAGCATTTAGTAAAGCAATTCAAGTAAAAGAAGATACTGAAGCTCCAGAATTAACATCTGCTGTAATTCAAAAAGATGGTAGAGATGGTTACGAATATTTAGTAGTTAAGTTTAACAAAGATGTTAACTTGGACAAATTCTCAAATCTCTATAATAATGTATTAGATGGTAAAGAATTTAAAGATTATGTAACAAGAGATGTAAAAGTAAAAGCAAAAACAGTTGGAAAAGGTTTTGAAGCTGTAGACCCAGATGTGAAAAATGAATACAGAATTAAACTAGATGATTTAGAAGTAAGCTATGATGGTGGAACAAATTATAGTGCTCTAGTAAAAGATGCTAAATACACATTAAACTTACCAGCAGCAGCAGTTGAAAATCTAACTGGTAAAGATAATGACGCTAAAGACGGAGCAATTTCATTTACTCGTGGTTCTGATTCAGTTGTATCTGGTCAAGAAGTGGTTAAAGTGCAAACTAACCTCGGAGCAACTGACGGAAGCGCTGCACACGCTTTAGGAAACAACAAAGTGGTTGTTGTATTTAAAGAAGAAGTTAATGAAGCAGACGCAACAAATACAGCAAATTACTCTATTGATGGAGCTGTTGTTAAGAATGCTGAACTAGCTGCGGATAAAAAGACAGTAACATTAACTTTAGAAGATAATAAAACAGAATATCGTGGTGCTAGATACATTACTATTAGCAATGTAAGAACTAGTGGTAATGTAGCAATGAAAGAATCATTTAGAAAAGTGATTGAACTAAATGAAAATATTGCACCAACAGTTAAAGGTGTTGCAGTAACTTCTAATGTGGAAAATACTGGCGATTCAACGAAATATGATGTTACAGTTAAATTAACATTCAGTGAAAATGTATGGAATGATACTTCTTCAGACTTCGGTGTATTCCTTAACGGTACAGAAGCTGCTGGAGTAACTGCTTCTGTTGAGGCTGTAGCATCAGCATCTGCAAAACAAGAATTAACTGTAACATTCACAGTTTCTAAATCTGACTTCGATGATAAGAAAGTTGAATTAAGAGCTAAATCAACTATCGATGTTCAAGATGTGAAAGGAAATAAATTAGCTGATAATACTGTAGTTACAGTAAAATAAATATTTTGGAAATTTAATAGGATAATTTCCATATTATCCAAGTCATAAGAGGTTGGGACAAAGCCAATCTCTTAATCGAGTAGGAGGGAGCGATTAACTTCCGTCCTACCACACCACCGTACGTACGGTTCCGTATACGGTGGTTTAATTAAGATGATTAACGCAAGTCTTTATATAACTTCCGTGAATAGCTGTTCTCTTTATGCCAGTGGTCACTCCACCCTCCAAGAGGTCTCCCACGGGATTCACCGCTTCCTCCCTCAAGTGAGGTACTACGTTTTCTGTCTTCATCATGACTCACTGAATGCCAAGGGCTATTCTCTCATAATTGTTCGGTCCTTCTTAGTTGTTCTAGACCAACTAATACTATGACCTCTGCTGACTTCTGACGGTTCAGCTACTTATCACTAAGTAGGTTATGAAGAGTACTTCACCTATCCGCCAGACCTCCCCGGGTAAGTACATGCACTTTCACACCATCTATCCGCCTCATTTACTCGATATGACCTTCGACAGAAAGAGCTTTGTTTTGTTATGCAAACTCACTCAATCATACCTAGCCTTATATGAGGTTCGTGTTCCTCGGACCGGTGTTTTGCCTCCAGCTTCCTTCAGATTCCGCGTCACCACGGACACCCTTGCGTTGAGCTAACCTCTACTTCTGTCTTCGGGGTTCGGGACTTACACCCTATAGTTCATGTACATGCCGGGCGCACATAAAAAAACACAGGCTGCCTGCGTTTAAGTAAAGGAATATGGACCTATCTAAGAAACCAAAAAAGATAAGCTGTTTTCAGAAGAAAACAACGAGCCTTTCCTGGTTATCATTCTGGTCTTCCAATAAAGAATGGCATACTTAACTAAGCTTATCCGCAAGTAATAAATCTTTAGCTGCAGCAAAGAATTCAAGAATATCTTTACGTGGATAAGCATACTAAGAAGCATTCCTTATCTGTGTATTGTTTTCTATTTTTAAAGACAGCAAAAAGGAGGACAGATTCGTCCCCCCTCTTTTTCTCATAATCGTATAACAATAGGTTTCCTTAAAAATAGGCAGACCAATCCCATTTACTCTACACACAAGCAGAGCCTTTGAATGTATTCAATTACCCGTTCAAAGCTTGAGATCGAAGTCTGATAAATGCCACAAGGAAACCCTCCATTTCTCAAATTTTTACATTATTATAACATAATGTTTTTTTATAATCAAAGGAAAAATTTATTCTATGTGCTCTTCTAAACAGTTTTTCTTTGGAAGTATAAAAATCCAACAAGGAAAAATAGAACAAAACTTCCTCCTATAACAGTCAATACTTGCTCCCATGGAACGAAAAATACACTGTCCGTCTGTCCATCTACATACATCATCGAAAAAGGTTGAGCCCATGGATAGTACGGTCCAAAACGTTCAGAGTTTACGGCTAATATCGTTGGTAATGTAAAGACAACATTGACGGTGAACGGAGCAGCAAAACTCTTCCACATGATAGACATCCACAATTGCAAAGCTACTAACGGGAATGTCGCAATCCATCCCCCTAAAATAGTTTTCCAAACAATCTCCATTGGAAAAGGGTCTGTATAACCTTTAACCATTCCGACTATAAAAATGGCACCAAGATATAATAACTGGATCACAAATACGATGAACATTAATAATGTATATTTCGCAATAAATACTTTACCTCTAGTAACTGGCATCGCTAAAAGCTGTTTCCATCCCCCTGCTTGGTGTTCATACCGGCAAATTAAACCAGCTAATACACCCGTTATCAGGGGCAAAAATAGTAAAGCATACGTTAAATTCATTGAGAATAATGTTTTATACCAATCATTGATTTCCACATCAACATTCATGAAATTATTAGAAGTTAATCCGATAAAAAGTCCAATCAACGGTCCTGCAAAGATAATAGACACAATCTTTGATTTTCGCAATTTATACCATTCTGATTGGATAATAGAAAATAACATTTATTTCACATCCCTTCTCGTAAAATCGATCATGCCAGCTATATATAATAAAATTCCTACCCCAATACCGAGCAAAACATTAAAGAACGGCTCATTCCATTCATTCCTTAATGTCGGCCATTTCCATATCATCCAATCCGGCAAATAATGAGCTGAATAAGTGAAAATCGTCCCTAAAATACCGGCCGTAATGGGAATCCCTTGATTTTGGCTGACAGTAGCCAGCCAGAGTTGTAATGCCAAAATCGGAAGGGCTGCAAAGTATGGATAAAAACTATACTTTAATAAATCAATAAATGGAATTTCCTCACCTAAATCAAGAAAAATACCGTAAACAAGCGTCAACACCATTAAAAGAACGGACGATATCAATAATAAAATGGCAAGAACCGTAAATTTCGATAAATAAACACTCATTTTAGACACAGGTAGAGCTAACAACTGCTTCCATGCGTTCGTTTCATTTTCCACGCTTGAAATAAAAGATGTTAAAATCGCAATGCCTAAAACGAGTGCAAGTGGGGTAAATGCACTTACATTCACTAAATAATAACCCCAATCATCATTACTTTGTTTGAGCAAATAATCTTTTCGAATCCCGTAGTTTACCATCTGTAAAGCAACAACACCAAATGGCCCTAAAAAGGTTAGCAGCCAAAAACCTTTTCGTTTTATTTTTAAAAAATCTGCACCCAAAATTTTTCCGATCATTCAATCTTCTCCTCCATTGTCATTTGCAGGAAAACGTCTTCTAAGGAACGTTTTTCTTCTTCAACGCGATAAATAGAAAAACCTTCATGAACAAGGGTACTCACCGCATGTGCCACTTTTTCATTTGAACGTTCAGATAAATAAATGACTCCATCTTTATATTCTGCTTTTATCCCCTTAGATAATAAGGCTCGCCAAGCATGATCACTATCACTTACTTTGAATATTATTCTTTGTTGTGCCTGTCTTCTCATTGCCTCGATTGAATCCTGAAAAATCATTTTTCCTTTTGAAAGTATACCTACCGTTGTTGCGATTTGATCAATCTCTGATAACAAGTGGCTTGAAATTAACACAGTCATCCCAAACTCTGAAGGCAATCGTTTAATTAAATTCCGTATTTCGATGATCCCCGATGGATCAAGTCCATTTGTCGGTTCATCTAAAATTAATAAATCCGGATGATGTAATAGTGCGGCCGCAATTCCTAGCCGCTGTTTCATTCCAAGTGAAAATCCTTTTACTTTTTTATTTGCCACATCTGTTAATCGAACAATCTCTAATACATCATGGATTCGCGCTTTCGGAACTCCTAATATCTTTCTAAGTGCTTCTAAATTTTCATAAGCTGTTAAATGTGGATAATAGGATGGATTCTCAACGAGTGAACCTACTTTTCGTAAAATGTCGATCTTCTCTTTTTTTAAATCTTTATTAAAAATATGAATGGTTCCGTATGTCGGTTTCATCAGTCCTAAAAGCATACGAATCGTTGTTGTTTTTCCCGCTCCATTCGGTCCTAAAAACCCATACACTTCCCCTCTAGGTATTTTCATATCCAGTCCAACCACTGCATTTTCGCGGCCAAAACGTTTTGTTAGGTTTTTCGTTTGTAATACATATTCCATTCATCTCACCTCATCATCGATCATAGAAAAGCAAAGTTAAATCCAGGTAAGGAAGAAGTTTAAATTTCGTTTAAAATGGATCAAAAAATGGGTAGCTCCGAAAACACATTAAAACGTTTTTTCGGATCTACCCACTTTGTATCGTTTAATTTTGATGATGGTTCCCTGTTCACTTGATTTCATATCCCAGTCCAATTCCATCCCCTTTACCATCATATCAACAATCGATAAACCAATTCCTGCACCTTTTTCATTAGACCCATTTTTCATCCCTTTTCCACGATCAGAAATAACAAACGCATCGTACTCTTTCGTTGATTCTGTTTTCACTCCAATATATCGCCCGGATTTTGCATGGCGTAACACGTTTTGAAATAGATTATCTAAAATACGCCCCATCCATAAAGGATCGATCATCCATTTATTTTTTTCAAACGGATGTAATTCAACATCAATTTCAAAACCTTCTTTTTCAAAAAGTGAATACCATGAGGCTATGGATTCTTTCACAAAACGAACGACATCGATTTCTTTCGGTTCAAATTTATACTTACTGGCCATTAGTAGAGTATAAGACATCAAATTTTCGATTAACCTGTCAATATGATCAATCGAATCTTCCATGGACTTTATCGCTTGATTCCCTTCCTGCGACAACTCCTCTTTCGCTATGAAATAAGTTTGAGCTCGTATTTTTGTTAAAGGTGTTCGTAAATCGTGCGATAGATTGGCAATTAATTCCCTCCGTAATTGCTCTTCTTCTTGTTCACGTTGTTTGCTTTCTCTCAGTTCAAAAACCATTTGATTAAACGTTTGTTCGAGTTGGCCAATTTCATCATTCTTTTTGACATCAACCTGTATGGGAAGTCCATTCACATCTCGAACTTCCATTGCTTTTTGTAAATTTAATAATCTTTTTCTAATACCTTTAAAAAATAGAAAAGAGGCTAGGATAAAAAGGAGAATCATTCCTATCGTTAAGCTTAATAAAACACTTCCATACTTTTGACCATCTGGTGGCTTAAGTTGATTTCTTGGAATCTCAAAAACGATAAATCCTTGTGATTTATCTTTTCCAACGAAGGCTATAACAGTAAAAGGATCGCCTCCATAACGTTCTTTAATAAAATGTGCTGTGGAAGTAGCTGTCCATTTTAAAGGCAGTTCTTCTTTTACATCAAATTGAGTTCGTAAGTTTCCATTACCATCTACCCAAAACATCGAGGCAGCAGGATATTGTTGCATCCACTTTTTAAAATGTTTTTGAATCGTTTCTTCAGAAACATTTTGTATTTTACTTGCTTCATCATTCCATTTTTCTTCTATGACGTTTGGATTTAAACTGTCCTCGGGCGAAATGATTGAATCTGCACCAAACATAATCAAAGCATATATTACAAAAACAATCTGGGTGAGAAATATGGCTGTAACAACGATAAGCATATATTTTGCAAGTAATGATCTGAGGAATTTCATTTTTTCACCCTATACCCAATTCCACGAATCGTTTCAATAATCGTTGGATTGGCTGGATCCTTTTCTATTTTTTCTCTTAAATAACGAATATGAACCATCAATGTTTTATCTCCTTCTATATAGGGTTCTCCCCATACACCTTCATAAAGCTGTTCTTTCGTTAATATTTGATTTAAATGGCGTAGAAAGTATTGAAAAAGATAATACTGCTTCCCTGTTAATTGAATTTCCTCTCCTGTTTCTTGATTCACAATTTGTAGATCTTTCGTATGGATCGTTAAATGTTGAAGTTGCAATATATTATCATTTTTGTTAAACCTTCTTAACAGAACCTCGATTCGTGCTGCGAGCTCATCTGGATGAAATGGTTTGGTTAAATAATCATCCGCAAAACTGAGTCCTTCTAATTTATCTTCTACCGCAGTACGTGCAGAAAGCATTAATATAGGTAAATCCTTGTTTTCCCTTTTAATACGTTTTCCGATTGAAAATCCATCTAATCCAGGAAGCATAACATCCAAAATAACGATATCTACTGTGGAAATATACTGATCAATCCCTTCCCCTGATTGCATCCATTTTACTTGATATCCTTTTTCCTTTAAGTTTTGTGTTACCCATTTTCCAATATCTTTTTCATCTTCTATGTACAAAATATGAACCATTTTTCTCCCCCCCATGTCTATACGCGTATTGTCAAAAATTTTATATTAAATAGGTTATAAAATACCTTGATAGAGGGCTTTACAAGCAAAAAAATTGCCACCCCCTGGATTTTAAGGTTAATTTGAGGTTACTACAACTCAAAACCTAAAACAGGAAGTGACAATCTTGTACCCTCAAATTATAACCTATTTATTAACTTATATAAACTATTTAGAACAGATCATTCGAACATTACTTACTCTACTTATCGGAAAAAACATGTTTGAAAAGCCTAAACTTAATGAACAACCAGTTAATATGCCTTATCGAAAACTTCAGGTAGACAATCTTCCGATTGTTGAAGTCCCTGAAAAACTTGATTATAAAATTCTGCTCGCTGAGCATTTTGAAAAGAACGGGAAACCATTGAAACCTGTTCAGAGACGAAAGAATACGAAAGTCTCAGTACCTAAATCCATGATCTGTCCAAAGTGTGGTGCTCCATCAGAAAATTCTGCGGAGACGAAACTTACATCAGAGTAAATGGGCGCTGGCATTACTTGTTCTTCTTCTTTGATGCCGTGAAAAAGATTATTCTTTCTTATCCGGTGTCGCCTAATCGAGATACCTTGTCAGCCATTCGTGCCATAGACGAAGTCTTACTAAAGATGAAAGAGGTTCCTGAGAACCTTACCTTTGTAGTAGACGGAAATCCAATCTATCTTCTAGTTCAACATTTCTTCGCTCAGCACGGTATCTCATTTGATGTGAAACAAGTGATTGGTCTTACGAACGAAGACCCAGTATCAACGGAATTTAGGCACTTAAAACAAATTATTGAGAGACTGAATCGAACCTTTAAAGGTAATTATCGCTCGACACATGGCTTCGGTTCTGAAAAAGGCTCCGTATCGTATGTCACGCTCTTTGTAGCTTACTTTAACTTTTTACGTCCTCATGCAAGCTTAGAAGGAAATGTCCCGGTAGTGAATCCAGAATTACTCGGACTTCCCACGATGCCAGCACGCTGGACAAAATTGATTGATTTAGCCCAACAATGGATTCAAGAAAAACGAACCGCCTAAATTTTGCTTTAGCTGAGCCCTTATAGATGTGAAGCTCAAAATAAGCCGTTTGGCGAAGCGAACCCTTGACAAACCAAACAGCCAATGGTTTAAAATTTTCGGAAAACAAGGGCGTATTTGTTATGCCTAAATTTTGTTCCCTTCGCCCTTGTTACACCTGACATAAACCATTGGCGTGTTTGTCAAGGGCAAATGGCGGAGCCTTTCCACAACTTTACGGAAGAAAATTCTTATCTCGACCGTTTTTTCATAGAACTTTTGACACTACCATGTAGAATATATTTACGACAACATGGAAAACGTATACATAAGCAGTTGTTATGAAGTAGTCAAATGTTATTGTGAATTATTACACAAACTTATGGTACAATGTCTTATGTCATTATATTACAACAAAGAAAGGGGAACAATATGAGTTTTTTACAAGTGGTAACAGCTTCTACACCGGTATTAGCGGTCTTTCTTTTTCTCGTTTTATTGCGTTTACCAGCGGCAAAAGCGATGCCGATTAGCTTTTTGATCACTATCATTTTGTCGTTATTCGTTTGGAAGATGCCTAGTGTTCAAGTGGCAGCTGCAACAATTGAAGGTGTTATTGTCGCCATGTCAATTTTGTGGATTATTTTCGGAGCGATTTTACTGTTAAACACGTTGACAAAAAGCGGGGCGATGGATACGATTCGGAGCGGATTTTTAGGTTTTACACGCGACCGACGTGTGCAAGTCATCATTATCGCCTGGTTGTTTGGGGCGTTTATTGAAGGGGCAGCTGGATTCGGGACGCCCGCAGCAATCGGTGCGCCGCTCCTTGTTGCTTTAGGATTTCCACCGCTTGCTGCTGTTGTTGTAGCGCTTGTTGCGGATAGTAGCCCTGTTTCATTTGGAGCGGTTGGAACACCAATTCTTGTCGGAGTCGATCAAGGGCTTCGTGAAGGAAGTGCTGTTGCTGAGCGGGTACAACACGTCATCGGTACAACCGATTTGTCTTCGTTTCTTCAAACGCTCGCAAAACAAGCAGTGTCTTTTGATATTATTATCGGTACGTTCATCCCGTTAATTTTAGTGCTTATTTTAACGCGCTTTTTCGGTGAAAATCGCTCGTGGAAAGAAGGGTTTGAAATTTGGAAGTTTGCTTTATTTGCCGGGCTTAGCTTCACCGTCCCGGCGTTTCTTGTCGCTTCTTTCTTAGGGCCAGAGTTCCCATCGATGATCGGTGGATTAATCGGTTTAGCGATTGTTGTACCAGCAGCAAAAAAAGGATTTTTATTGCCAAAAGAGCCGTGGGATTTTAAGAAGACGGATGAGCATCAAACGGAAACAAGCGTGAAAAAAAGCGACATGCCACTTTTACTTGCATGGATGCCGTATATTCTTGTTGCGATCATTTTAGTGTTGACGCGCCTACAAAACTTGCCATTAAAAGCATGGCTTCGTTCCGTGGAGCTACAATTTAACAACATTTTAGGAACAAACATTAGTACAGCGATTGAGCCTTTATATTTGCCGGGAACGATTTTTCTCGTCGTCATTGTCATAACTATATTTATGCATAAAATGAAGCGTGAAGATATTTTAGCGACGATGAAGGAGTCGGCGTATACGCTCATCGGTAGCGCGATTGCGCTCGGTACAGCGGTACCGATGGTTCGCATTTTCATTAATTCCGGTGTAAATGATGCTGGGCTTGCAAGTATGCCGATTGAATTAGCTTCGATGGTTGCGGGTGCTGTTGGAGCGGCTTGGCCATTAGTTGCTCCTTTAATTGGTGCGCTCGGCTCATTTATTTCAGGTAGTGCAACGTTTAGTAATATGATGTTTTCTTTATTTCAATTTAGCATTGCGGATCAAATTCAAGTACCACATCATATCGTTATCGCTGGACAAGTGTTAGGAGCGAATGCAGGGAACATAGTTTGTGTATTAAATGTCGTTGCAGCCGCTTCTGTCGTTGGTCTAGCTGGAAAAGAAGGGACAATTATTCGCATGACGCTCATTCCAATGCTTTACTACGTATTGATGACAGGAATACTTAGCCTTCTTTTGATCTATGTGTTTTAGCTCCCCTTATGATACGATAAAGATGAAGTTCGTATAAAGCGGAGTGAGGGGAATGGAACAGAAACGATATAGTGAAATGAGCGAATGGGAGTTAAAGCAGGAAATTGCTGCATTGACTGAAAAGGCTCGGAAAGCAGAACAAATGGGCATGGTAAACGAATACGCGGTGTACGAAAGAAAAATGGCTGTGGCGAAGTCGTATTTGTTAAATCCCGATAACTTTTTACGAAATTGAAGGAGACCCACAGTCGTTATTTAAACTTCAGTATGTGAACGGTGTATTCGCATGGGGATATCGCTTGAATGACCCAGATACAGAAGTAGCGTTACCTATTTCATTGCTAAAGAAAAGAGGTTGACGGGCATGTCAACCTCTTTTCGTCATATTTTCCGTTTGCTTACTTCGGAATGCAAAATCATTAAGCTTTGCGATTGTTGTGTTTCACCGTTTACTTGGGCATGGGCGTGCTTCGGATTTGCCCACGGTTGTGGGAAAGGATCGGAATAACGGTTATCATAAAATTTTTTACGCCTATGTTTACCCATCTTATTCCTCCTCGATGTCGCCACGTTTACTTGACGCATGCATTCGTTCTTGAGGGTGCGTATTAATTGTTCCGTTTGCACGTTTTGATGCGTATTCCGCTTTTGCGCGTGGCTCACCTTCTAATTTTTCGTTGTTTTGATTCGGAAAGCCTCGTTCTTTATTGCCCACTGTTAGTCCCCCCAGATGTGATGTAGTGCTCTTGAAGCACACGTATAGTATTCATCAATAGACGGTGATTTATGAACACCGCCGTTTACTTTAGCTTGGAATAAGTTCTAGTTTTTTGCGCAATTTCTTCTCGCTAAAAATCCATCCTGTATAGGAGCTAACAATGTTTAAGTCGCGATCAAGCTGCACGACCGCAACAAATGGATAATGATCTTTGCTTCGGTAACGCAAATCAATAAAACGCACTTCATAATGGTCGTCATACTCATGAACTTCCCAGCGATATACTGGTGAACACGACAAAAATGCCACTAAATTTTCATCTTGTTTTGCTTTTTCAATGACAGGAATGTTTGGAATAGGGCATTTTTCGAATATGTCGAGTACGTTAATCGCCCCTCTTTGCGAGCGAGCAACGTAAAAGTGGGTTGATGTTGTCACAGCTAAATGCCATTCATTCCATTTTATTGTCGGTACGGTAATGATTTGTTCGACATCCGAAAACATTTGTTTGATCTTGCGCTTTATCGCTTGTTGTTGACAAAAGCGAATGATATAGTAACCAATGAGCACAATGTACACAGCGAGAAACGTATACCCAGCATGGTGCCCGTTCAGCCATAGGACGACTCCGGCTACATGAACGACAAAAATAAAAGGGTCAAACGTATTAATTATCCCAAGAGCAACCCATTTCTTTGAAAAAGGACGTAACGCTTGCGTTCCATATGAATTAAATATGTCGACAAACACATGAAAACTGACAGCGATAAACGTCCAAAGCGCGATGTGAAAAAACGATGCACCATACACGTAAAAAAGGGCAACGCTAATGAGCAGCGTCCAAACAAATAACGCGGGGATGGAATGGGTGATGCCGCGATGATTCCGAATATATTTGGCGTTATTTTTTAATTTTAAAACGGTGTCAATATCAGGTGCTTGGGAACAGCTATGAGGAGTAAATTTATCAATTTTCGGTAGC
>NZ_JAACYS010000028.1 GCF_009996845.1 Pallidibacillus pasinlerensis
ATTCGAGTAAAATTTTAAACCTAACCGTTGTAAGTGGGCATATAGCTTTTCACGTATATCAAACAAAATTTTACTTGCTGTCCATTGGGCAAAATATTGTCTGTAGTATTCAATAGGAGGACGTATAATAACAAAAATAAAGGCGGTGACACCTAACGCAATACCTAAATGGACAGGTTTCTCTTCCGACGTTAAAGCATCGTTAATGATCACTTCATCGATTAAATATTTTATTAATAGTGGTATTAAAAGTGGAATCGCAAATTTAATAATTCCAATAATAAGTGTTGCAATTATTTGTAATCGGTACGGTTTAACAAACTGCATGTACCGTTTAATACTTCCCATGTATTTCCTCTCCCTTGATGTCGTATTTCAAAAATGAATTTAACGTATTTTTATTATTCTTTTTTAGACATAAAAAATTACTGACCAAGTTTTCTCTCGATCAGTGTTAAATCGTTAAAATCTCCGATACGTTAAATACATTTCATACCATCTATCGATAAAATCTGCAGCAAAAGGACCTTTTCTTTGGTGAATCATGTCTGTCAACTTTTCGATATTTGCTTTTAAAATTTTATCGATTACTTCTGGATACCCCATTAGTTTTCGATGCTCCTCATATTCATCCTCATCAAGTAATACATAGGTCATATCTGGAAATACTTTTATATCTAGATCATAGTCGATATATTTTAACGCTTCTTCATCATAAACAAAAGGTGAACTCAAATTACAATAATAGTGAATTCCATCTTCACGTAGCATTCCGATTATATTAAACCAGTATTGAGAATGAAAATAAACAATTGCTGGTTCCCTCGTAATCCAGGTTCGTCCATCTGATTCCGTCACCGTTGTCCTGTCATTTCCCCCAATGATTACTGTTTTTGTTCCTTTTAGTACCGTGGTTTCCTCCCAAATGCGATGAATTTGGCCATTATGTTTATAGCTATGTATTTGTATCGTTTCTCCCTCGGATGGAACTCCCATAATTAATCCCTACTTTCTATCTAATCTACAGAAAAACGCTCTTATATATTTTTGGTTATTTTTATATTATAACGTTTCCTAGCTAATTTTAAAACTTTCGGAAGTGGGTTTCGGTGATTTAGGACATTTGTAATATTTTTCCGCAAAGAAAAGACGCTTCAATTTCTGAAGCGTCTTTCATTGTGATGTATAAGGGGCAGGGTTTAAACCTGCACATTTTCCATTATATTATGGGTTATGAATTTTTCTTTTTACGAGCTTCTGATTGTTGGTTTTGTTGACGTACTTCTTGTGCATCTGTTTCACTTGCAAATTCAGTTCCAAATTGGCCACCAGATGCAGACGCAGCATTTTGTTTTCTTACTTCCGCAGCATTTGTTTGAGAAGCATTACTTTTTCTTTTAGCCATCTTTTTCACCTCCGCTAATCATTAATGTAACCAGTTGGAGGTGAAATATCCCTTTTTATTTTATAAAATCATGAATGTGAAAATTTTACATTGGTTTAATATTTTTAACTTCTAATCAATATTACTGTAGAACTTTTATGTGCTGAGCCTGTATTGTGATTGAATAGCGATTTGCGATTTTATACAAGTAATGACTGACCGCCATCTACAATAATAGTTTGCCCACGGATCATGGAAGCATCGTCGGATACAAGGAATAGTATTGTGTTTACGATATCGTCAATTTCCACCATTCTTCCTGCTGGTGTTTTTGCAATAGCTTCTGCAATCAATTCATCGCGGTTTGGAAAACTTTTTAATGCGTCAGTATCAACCGCTCCACCAGAAACGGCATTAACGACTATGTTTTTTGGTGCTAAATCTACCGCTAAATAGCGAGTTAAGGCTTCCACAGCGGCTTTTGACGTTCCAACTAATGTATAGTTTTCAATATAGCGGATGGAACCAAGGGAGCTTAAGCTAACAATTTTACCGCCACCTGTTTTTTCCATTAATTTTGCAGCTTCTTGTGCGCAAAATAGCAATGCTTTACTATTAATATCCATCGTCCAATTCCAATGTTTTTCTTCTAACTCCATTAATGGACGTTGAACTCCTGATGCTGCATTGTTAATGAACACATCTAATCGCCCAAACTCCTCATCAATCGTTTGAAACATTGCTTTCACCTTTTCAATATCACCTACATGAGCGCGAACAATAATCGCTTTTCTCCCAAGCTTTTCAATTTCTTGAGCTGTTTCTTCAGCAGCTGATTTACTTCTCACATAGTTCACAACAATATCATATCCAGCTTCAGCTAGACGAAGTGCTGTTCTTTTACCAATACCACGACTTGATCCAGTTACTAATGCTACTTTGTTCGACATAAAATCATTCCTTTTTCATTTATTTTGTATGAATACCTTTTTTTCGATAAACCTAATAGAGCAAAACTTAACCAGAGTTTGCATCTGATTTTAATGTTTGCGCAAGTTTCATTTTAAAAATTTGTAATGCAAACGAGGTGTTAATTATGTATGTAGGCCGTGACATGACTGAATTATTCATGATGTCACTAACGGTATGGCAAGATCATGAGTTAAAATATTTCCAACATTCCTTCCAACAAATTATCCTTATTTAAATCAAGAAGGTCAATCTATTTATAAAGAAATTATGGAAGAAATCCAACGGAGGGGTGGATTTAAAAACTTAGAAAGTGATTATACTTATGGGACTGATGCAAGTTTAGAATAAGATTAATCATAATGTTAAATTATTGGCGATGAGGGACATTTCATCGTCAATTTCTCTTAATTTTGTCCTTCATAACAACGATGAAAGACATTACGACAGCTTTTCCTCTCACTTTTGTCCTTCATAACAACGATGAAGGACACTATGACAGCTTTTCTTCTTAGTTTTGTCCTTCATAACAACGATGAGAGACATTACGACAGCTTTTCCTCTCACTTTTGTCCTTCATAACAACGATGAAGGACACTATGACAGCTTTTCCTCTCACTTTTGTCCTTCATAACAACGATGAAGGACATTACGACAGCTTTTCCTCTCACTTTTGTCCTTCATAACAACGATGAAAGACATTACGACAGCTTTTCCTCTCACTTTTGTCCTTCATAACAACGATGAAGGACATTACGACAGCTTTTCCTCTCACTTTTGTCCTTCATAACAACGATGAAGGACATTACGACAGCTTTGCCTCTCACTTTTGTCCTTCATAACAACGATGAAGGACATTACGACAGCTTTGCCTCTCACTTTTGTCCTTCATAACAACGATGAAGGACACTATGACAGCTTTTCTTCTTAGTTTTGTCCTTCATAAATTGTGACGAAAAAATCCCCTTCTGTTTTCTGGCCTAACCGCTAGCTCCCAATCCCCCGTTTCTCCTTAAACTCCTTCCACACTTTCTGATAAGGTACAGGGAACGGGTAATCTTCAACTTCTTCAATGGGAACAGCTTTTAAATTGTCACTTCCAACAAACTCCCCCCGGAACTCTCCACGAAAGGCATGAATTTTCCATGTTAAATGGGAAAATATATGATCAACTACACCAAGGGGCTCAACGACATCAACCTCAACACCTAATTCCTCAACTAACTGCTTTTCATAATCTTCAACCATATTTTTCCAACTACTCAACACTTCACTATTCGGAAATTCCCATAAGCTTGCAAGTAATCCTTCAGATGAACGCTGACGAACAATAATTTTTCCATCCTCATCTTCTAATACCACCGCAATGTATTGCAACGTTTTCCCCTTTTTCGCTTTTTTCTTAACAGGCAAATCATTTTGTGTTCCTTCATGATAAGCTGTACAAAACTCCAGAACAGGGCATAATAAACATGATGGATTTTTCGGTGTACACACTAAAGCCCCTAATTCCATTAACCCTTGATTAAAACTAGAAGGATCTTCATGGGAAATGACTTCTTCGACTAATGCTTCAAATAACTTTCTTGTCTTTACTTTTGCAATATCATCATCAATATTAAAAATCCGAGACATGACCCGCATAACATTTCCGTCAACCGCTGGGATTGGCTTTCCGTAAGCGATACTTAATACGGCACCAGTCGTATAAGGACCAACGCCTTTTAAGCTGCCAAACTCTTCTTTTGTATCAGGAACAATTCCACCATATTTTTCATGTACTTCCTTCACTGCCGTTTGTAAATTGCGTACGCGGGAATAATAACCTAATCCTTCCCATACTTTCAATAAATCTTGCTCGTCCGCATTGGCTAAATCTGCTATCGTTGGATACTTTTCCATAAAACGATTAAAATATGGAATTACCGTATCAACTCTCGTTTGCTGTAACATTATTTCAGAAACCCATACTTTATATGGATCTTTACTTTCTCGCCATGGTAAGTCACGTTGTTCTTCTTTAAACCAGTCAATTAATGCTTTTTGAAATTCATTTATTTTAAAACTTTTTGTTAATTTTTCTATTCTAGCATTCACAAATAAGTCCTCCAGTGTTAAACTGACATTAATATTAATTTAGATTATTCCATCGATTCACAAACCTCGTTTTATCAACAAAGGAATGAATAGTTTATTTATTGTCCGAATCCATTGCTAATGAAAAATCGTATAATTTCCCTTCATTCAATAAAACCTATGGATAAATAGTACACAAATTTCTACATATGCGAAAAAAGCTTATTTCCAATCTACGAATTCAATGGAGGTCCGTACAGTGGATACAGGTACACATATAGTTATGGGAATAGCACTCGGTGGCTTTGCATTGGTGGATCCGGTCGTTTATAATGACCCTGCAACAGCTCAAAGTGTACTAATCGCGGCTATTGTCGGTTCACAAATTCCCGATATTGATACAGTGTTAAAATTACGAAATAACGCGGTTTACATCCGAAATCACCGAGGAATTACACATTCAGTTCCCGCCGTGATATTATGGTCAATATTAATCTCCATGACACTTTATTTCATTTTTCCAGAAGCAAATTTATTCCATCTTTGGCTTTGGTCTTTTATTGCAGTTGCATTGCATGTATTTGTCGACATATTTAATGCCTACGGAACCCAAGCTCTAAGACCTTTTTCATCAAAGTGGGTTGCGCTCGGCTGGATAAATACATTTGACCCAATTATATTTGGGATTCACATTATTGGAATTTTGTTTTGGATTTTTGGTGGTGACCCACGAATTATTTTTACGGTAGTTTATATGATTCTCATCGGCTACTACCTATACCGCTTCGCTCTTCGAAAGGCGGTCATTCAAAGTATAAAGCGGCTAGTGCCAGATGCAGAAAAAATTATTTTAAATCCTACCATTAAGTTTTTCCAATGGCGGGTTGCAGTAATCGCTGAGAATAAGTTTTACGTTGCCAGAGTATATAAAAGAAACATTGTATTATTAGATGAATTTAATCGTGTACCACTGCCGGACAATTCAATGATGGATATAGCGAAAAAAGATAAAAATATTCAAGCCTTTTTATCTTTCTCCCCGGTTTATCGTTGGGAAATTGAAGAAGAACCTTCCCATATTGAAGTACGATTCATCGATTTACGTTATCGCAGTAAAGATCATTACCCATTTTTCGCTATTATAAAAATGGACTATAATTTAAATGTACTTTCATCCTATACCGGATGGATTTATAATAAAGATAAATTACGGAAAAAGTTAGAATTAAATACAATTTAATTTCTAAAATTACCAAAAATAGTTTAGTAAAAACTTATACCAATATGTCCATACTAAAAGTGCGCAACTCTTATGCGTACTTTATTTTTTAGGAGGAAATTTTATGGTACGAAATAAGGAAAGTGGATTTCCGAATCAAAAAGATATTAAATTAGAAGGCATGCCACCTGCTCAAGCTCGGTTTTCTTCTAAACGTGCTGATGGTACAATAAATACTCGTCCACAAGAGCGGATGCATGCATCAAATAAACAAGGAAAATAATCATAATTAACTTTTTCCACAAAAATTCCCATTTTCGAAACGTCGATTCCCTTTAATCATAAAACAAACGACTCCCAAGTTGACCGAAAAATAGGGTTATACTTGGGAGTAGCTTTTTTATTGGCTTGATTCGTCTTCTTCAATTTCCAACATTGATATTGGAATACCTTCTTCTTTTCCATCACCATTTAAACGATAACCCCAGGCAAATACACCTTTTTTATATAAAACACGGAAAAACGTACCTGGTTCATTTTTCAAACGATAAATTTCCCCATCTTTAATATCCTTTGGGTTCATTAAATAGGATTCAGCCATAATCGCTTTTCGTTCATGGACAGCAAACTCATTAACCATTCCCATCTGTTCGGCCTTTCTTGCCTTTTCCCGTAAATTAGCAATCTCTTGTTTTAATTCATATTCTGTCATTTCGCTATACATTTTCTCCATCTAATCCCTCACCCTTCTTTATTCTTCGATTCGTTCTTCAATAAACCGATCAATCGTATCTAATGAAAAACCTTTACGATATAAATATTGTTTAATTTTCAGTTTTTGTTTATCGATTGGTTCATTCCGGTATTTACGTAATGCCTTTTCCCCTTGCACAATGATTGCAGACTCATTTTGTGCTTCATCAATTTCTTCCATACTAATTGCAATCGCCTCTTGGATTGTCCGTTGCTCATATCCTTTTCTCATGAGGACTGTTTGCATATCTTTTCTTAATTGTATAGTAGATACATTTTTCTTTTTCCCAGCAACCTTTTTACATAACTTCATTGCCTTTTCGAGCTGGACTTCTTCTACAAATAGAGTCATATATTCTTCAATTAGGTGGTTAGAGATTCCCTTTTCTCTTAACCCGTTTTGAATTAACTTCGGTCCTTTATCCGTAGTGTTTATTTGTGTATTAATATAAGCTTTCGTGAATTCCTCATCATTAACATATTTTCTTTCCCGCAACCTGCGTAAAACTTCTAGAACCGTTTCTTCTGAAAAATCCCGTTCTGTTAAGTAAGTTTGCACTTCCTTTTCAGAACGCATCCGGTAAGACAAAAATTGCAATGCTAACCGATAAGCCTTTTGAATCGTTTCCCGATTCAATATTCGTTCAATATCTTCCGTACTTAACTCTTTTCCTTTACGAAGATCATGTTCAATTAATACTTCTTCACTAACACTAAATGCATACTCATCCGTTTCACCTGTAGAGAAAAAAATATTATATCGTTCCTTATCTTTTTTCTGAACGGAAATTTTACTTATTATTGGCAGCTCTCAACACCTCATTTCAAGCTTCTTTGCGAATGTGTTTTCTTACTATAATGTACCATAAAAAAGTGAATTGTTTGGTTAACAAATTGCTTTTTGTATTTTTTCCAATAAAAGGGACATGCTAACATTGATAAAATTTCCCAGTGAGGTGAAAACATGGCTAAAAAGGATAAAAACAAAGGTGAAAAAAAGACTTTACGAAAAGCCCAAGAAATTACATACAATCGCGAATTTAAACGGGCTGATCGCGCTGCTTTAAGTGATGATTAATCAGTTCCATAGTAACTAATTTTAATAAAGCAAAAAGGAGTAGAATAATGGGACGTAAGCGTGGTAGAAAATCAAAACTTCCTCAAGTTCCAAAAACGCAAAAATCCGATGGGCTTGATGTTGAATACTCTGAAGAATTAGCTGATGTACAAGATCGGGAATCTGTTGCAAGAAGTAACGCTGCAGACAAACAGGCAAAGAAGAAGAAAAAGAAATAATGGAACTAAGGACGCAATTGTAAAACCCAATAATTAGTGCTTTTGGGACTGCGCAATTTGCGTCCTTTTTTTACCCTTTACTAAATTTTAATAATATAACTTTCACTTTTTCCTCCACTTTGGTAACTATCTTTCCCTATCTTTTATCCTCCAACTTTTCACCTATAAATTACCAACCCTTTACATTCGCTTAACATTTGCTTGATATAATGAAAGCAAAAACATATCGAGGTTTTGCCTGTGAAAAAACGTCAAAATAATAAACGTAAATTTTCATCAAAAAAATCTACTCGCTCATCAAATTTTAAATTTACTAAGAGGGGCAATTCCCTTACTAGTAAATTTTCTATGATGTCCCGCATATTAATTTTAACAATTAGTACTTTATTAATTACGGTTGTTACAATTGTTGTTCTTTATAGTCAACAATCAAAGGAATCCGCTACTAAATTGATGGAACAAAGAATTGCAAGAGAAGTAGAATCGTTATATTTACTTTCACAAATTAATATGAAACTATATATCGGCGATGAAGAAAAATTTTTAAAGGAAACAGAAAATAGTATAAAAGCAATTAATAAAGAAATGGCTCAAGATGGTTGGTCAGTTGATCACTTCCTTATTACGGCCAGTGAAGCAAAGCCATTTGCTATTAGTAAAAATACAAAAATAAACTTTGACCAAACAACAATTGACAAAATAAACAAAATGGAACGTGGGATAATCCACGAAAAAGTTGATGGCGATGTATATACGATTGCTTTTCAAAGTATACAAGAATTAAGAGGTATTTATGCTATAGCAATCCCACAAAACCAATATTTACAAGACATTAATCAACTCTCTTTAAATATGTGGATGATTGCAATTATCGGCATGATTATCATATCGCTCATTATTGCCTTACTTGTTAGAAGTTTAACGAAACCACTGCAAATTTTAAGAGATGAAATGAGAAAGGTACGTAATGGTAGCCTTGATGTACATATTGATACGAAAACAACAACGCCAGAAATAACTTCATTGATTAAGAGTTTCAACGAAATGATGAAACAAATGAAAGATTTACTTTTAAATATTACTGAAACGACGGATAATTTAAATAAAACTGGTGAAAACTTAAGAATTACATCAAAAGATGTTATCGAAGAAACAAACGAATTAATCGAAAGTATTCAAACTGTAAAATTAGGTGCCCAGGAAACGGCAAGCAGTTCGGAAGCAAATATTAATAAGTTCCAAGAAATGACAAACTCATTACAATTAGTATTCCATGTTATGGACGAAGCTTCTATGCAGTCACAAACAATGAATGAATATGCAGATGCTGGAGAAAAACGAGTTTCTGAATTGCTGTATTCAGTTGAACGTTTAGAAAGAGAGTTTAAAGATGTTACAGAAACTGTACAAGGTGTAAAAGATCACGCTAAAAATATCAATTCAGTCATTACTGTAATCCAAGGCATTGCTGAGCAAACGAAATTACTATCTTTGAATGCAGCCATAGAGGCAGCTCGTGCCGGTGATGCCGGAAAAGGATTTGCCGTTGTTGCTCATGAAGTTAGAAAATTAGCTGAACAATCCTCACAATCAACAGTAGAAATTGCGCAATCAATTAAACAAATGGAAGAAATTTCAGTGAAGGCATCTGAGGAATTTGAAAAAATGTATACCCATTTCAAAGATAATTTGGAACAAGCCTCTTACACAAGAGAAACTTTTGACTTATTAATTAGCCAAATTGATTCTGTTTACAAAGTTATTTCAAATGTCAAAAGCGAACTTGTCAATGTAAACGAAACATTACCTGAGTTAGAATATTCAACACAAAATCTTGTATCCATTTCTCAGCAAACATTTGCTAGTGCGGAACAAATGATGCATGCTTCTGAAAAACAATTAGAAAAAGTAAAAAGTAATGATGAAGAAGGTAGTCGCTTAATTTTATTATCTGATTCATTAAAGAAAATTACGGATGAATATGAATTACCTTCAAAATCTTAACTAAGGCATCCAATAATATAGGCAGGTAGGATATTAAATATTTATTTCCCTACCTGCCTTTAATTTTCCAGAAATTCGCAAAAAAATAGCAGTTGACTAAGGTTCCGCCTTAATCTACTGCTATTTAAAATATATCAATTCAAATTACATGCCTAATTTACTCATTTAAATCATAATGTTTACCTTTTACTAGGTAGAACACGTTTTCCGCTATGTTTGTGATGTGGTCTGCAGTCCGTTCTAAGAAGCGACAGATAAACAATAACTGAGTAACATTGTTAATATTTTCTGGCTGATCTCGGTTAATTTGGAATAACATTTTTATAGTTTTACCATAAAGCTCGTCTACTTCATCATCCATTTTAGCCACTTCTTTAGCTAATTTTAAATCTACAGTTGTAAATGCATTCATTCCTTCTTCTAACATTTTCATACTAACTGTATACATTCTTTTAATATTATTAATCGGTTCGCTCATATCTAAGTTTGTATCTTTTAAACGAATTGTTGACTTAGCGATATTTACGGCAAAATCTGCAATTCGTTCTAAATCTGTTGATATTTTTAACGTTGTAATAATTTGACGTAAATCAGTCGCTACCGGTTGTTGTTTCGCAATCAACAGGATGGCAGAATCATGGATTTCTTCATAAAGAATATCAGCCTTCGTATCATTCTCCATAACTTTTAAAGCTTCTTCAACATTGCGAGTTTCTAGCGCATGAAATGCGGTTTCGAATGCATTTTTAGCGAAATTGTTCAGTTCAATTAATTGAGATTGTAATCGGGATAGTTCTTCATCAAATCTTTCACGAGTAACCATATTGACTTCTCTCCTTTATATTTCGGGAAATTCAACTGAATTGGTAACAATAAAATTACTCATTACCACCCTTTTTATTATTATTTTATCATAATGTTTTATATAGAAAAAAACAGAAAAGCAGATAGGTGGTTCATACTACTTTTCTGCAATTTCTTTTAATATTATCCGAAACGACCTGTAATATAATCTTCAGTCCGTTTATCACTTGGGGTGGAGAAAATACGATCCGTTTCATCATATTCAACCACTTCACCATTTAAGAAGAAAGCTGTTTTATCTGAAATACGAGCAGCTTGTTGCATATTATGTGTAACAATAATAATGCTATATTCTTTTTTCAACTCTTGTACAAGTTCTTCAATTTTTAAAGTTGAAATTGGGTCAAGTGCAGAAGTCGGTTCATCCATTAAAATTACATCCGGTTCAATTGCTAAACATCTTGCAATACATAAACGTTGTTGCTGACCGCCAGATAATCCGTACGCATTTTCTTTTAAACGGTCTTTTACTTCATCCCAAATGGCTGCCCCACGTAAACTCTTTTCAACGATTTGATCTAAGATTTTTTTATCTTTAATACCATGGATTCTTGGTCCATAGGCAATATTATCATAAATTGATTTCGGGAATGGATTTGGTTTTTGGAAAACCATACCTACTCTTGTACGTAGTTCTTCTACACGGTAATTTTTATCAAAAATATTACGGTCACGATATAAAATTTCACCAGACGTACGAACTACAGGAACAAGTTCTACCATACGGTTTAAAGTTTTAATATAAGTAGATTTACCACAACCAGACGGTCCAATAATTGCGGTTACTTCGTTTTCCATTATATCTAGATTAATATTTTTTAATGCATGGTTTTCCCCATACCATAAGTTTAAATCCTTTGTTTTGTAAACAATATCTCTATTTAAATCTGTTGTTTTCTCTCTCTGATTACTTTTAATTTCGACAGTTGTTGCCAATTTGAAAATCCTCCTTCATAGTCCAAGAACTGGAAATATCAACTTAAAACTTTTTCGAAAACTTGTTTCGGATTAAAACAGCAATCGAGTTTAATAAAATTAATAATGCTAATAAAACGATAATACCGGCAGCTGCAATATCTTGGAATTCAGCTTGTGGACGTCCAGTCCAGTTGTATATTTGCATCGGTAACGCCGTAAATGAATCAAAAATAGATGTTGGTGTTTGTATTAAGAATAGCGGAATACCTAATACAACAAGTGGTGCTGTTTCACCAATCGCACGTGAAATTGCTAAAATCGCCCCTGTTAAAATTGACGGAATTGCTGTAGGTAAAACAACTTTATATATTGTCGTCCATTTAGTTGCACCCATTCCGTAGGATGCTTCACGAATTTCCTTCGGTACTGCACGAATTGCTTCTTGGGCCGCTACTATAATAACTGGCAATACTAGCAAACTCATCGTTAAACCAGCTGCTAATACACTTTGACCTAGAGCAAAGGCACGAGCAAATAATGTAAGACCTAGTAATCCGTAAACTACAGATGGTACTCCAGCAAGGTTAGATATGTTTGTTTCAATAAAGGTTGTAAATTTATTTTTCTTCGCATATTCTTCCAAGTAGATTGCCGCTCCTACCCCAATAATAAAGGTTACTGGTATAACAACAGCCATCATCCACATTGTTCCAATTAATGCTGAATAAACCCCAGCTTGTTCTGGTTTTCTTGAAGGGGTACTTGTTAAAAATTGCCAGTCTAAATGTGGTAATCCCTGTTTTAACACCCTTGCGAATAGTACAGCTAATACAATTAAACAAAGTGTTGTTGCTGCTAAAAATATATATTTATATATTTTGTTACGCACGATTCGCGGTTTCATATTACTTGTTACTTTATTTTGATCAATAAGTCTCATAATCTAATATTCCTCCCTAACACGACGACGTATCCATTGTGCCAATAGGTTCATGATTAACGTGAAGAGGAACAACATAAAGCCAACTGCATAAATACTGTAATAGATTGTTGTGCCGTATCCTGCGTCCCCTTGAGCAATTTGAACGATGTAAGCTGTCATCGTTTGGACTGAGCCAGTCACGTCCCATCCTAAGTTTGGTGTTGAACCACCAGCAATCGATACAATCATCGTTTCACCAATCGCACGGGAGAATGCTAAAACAACGGATGCGACAATCCCTGAAACCGCAGCAGGTAATACAATTCTCCAAGTTACTTCCCATTTTGTAGCTCCCATCGCCAATGCACCTTCACGCATCGCTTTCGGAACAGCATTCATTGCATCATCTGATAGAGAAGTAATTGTTGGAGTAATCATGATACCGATTAAAATACCTGGACTTAGCGCATTAAATATTTCTAAATCTGGAATAAAGTTTTGTAATAGTGGAGTGACAAATGTTAAAGCAAAGAAACCATAAACAATAGTTGGAATTCCTGCTAACACTTCCAAAATTGGTTTGATTATTCTTCTAGTCCGATCAGATGCATATTCACTCAAGTAAATTGCAGCTGCTAAACCAATTGGTACCGCCACAACGATAGCAATAAACGTAATTCTTAACGTTCCAGAAATTAATGGTAAAATACCGAATTGACCTGGATCAGAGAATGGATACCATATTGTACCCGTAAAAAACTCTTTAAATGACACATCTCCAAAGAAATGAAATGTTTCACTTAATAAAGTAAATAGTATTCCAAGGGTAGTTAGAATAGATATAATTGCCGTTAGCAGTAGAATCCATGGCATTACTTTTTCGCCAATACTTTTCTGTTGTTTCTGTTTCTTTGCAATCATCTCTTTAACAGAAAATGTTGCTGAGTTTTGTTGCGAGGACATGTTGAAAACCCCTTTCATCCATGACAAGATGAGAAGCTGTTCACTTACTAATAGCTTCTCACCCTGATTAATAATCATTTAGTGTAATTAAATTATTTTAAACCTTCTAATGTTTTTAATGCTTCTTCATATCTTTCTGAAGGTAAACTTACGTAACCAACGTCAGTTGCAAGTTCACCAGCATTTTCTAATGTGAATTCAACAAAGTTATAAACTGATTCATCTTTAACTGCTTCGTTATTTACGTAGATGAATAGTGGACGAGAAAGTGGTGCATAGTCACCAGATTCGATTGTTTCATTTGTTGGCTCTACAGCTTCATTTGTTTCTGGGTTAACAATAGGTACAACTTTTAATGTATCAGTGTTTTCTGCATAGTAAGCATAACCGAAGTAACCAATTGCATTTTTATTTTCAGCTACACCAGTTACAAGTACGTTGTCATCTTCAGATAATGTTGCAGATTGAACGATTGGCTCATCTTCTAAAACAACTTCATTGAAGTAGTCGAATGTACCAGAGTCTGCACCTGGAGAATAAAATGCAATTTCCTCATCTGGCCAAGATGGGTCAATGTCAGACCATTTTTTTGTAGATCCGTCTTCAATCCAAATTTGTTTTAATTGGTCAATTGTTAATTGGTCAACCCAATCATTCTCTTTATTAACAACTACAGATAAACCATCGTAGGCAATTTCGAATTCTGTGAATTCAATGCCGTTATCACTAGCAGCTTGTGCTTCTTCATCTTTGATTGGACGAGATGCGTTTGAAATATCAATTTCACCTTTAGTGAACTTTTCAAAACCACCACCAGATCCAGATACACCTACAGAAACATCTACTTCAGGTGCTACACCTGCATATTCTTCAGCAACAGCTTCCATGATTGGATAAACTGTAGAAGAACCGTCTAGAAGTACTTGTTGTTTTGAACCTGTTTCTTCATTATTTGAACCTGAAGATCCGTTTGATCCGTTTGAGCTATCATCAGATCCACCACCGCAAGCAGCTAAAGCTAATGTTCCAGTAAGTGCTATAGCTAATGTTAATTTCTTGAAATTTACCATCTGTGTTATTCCCCCTAAGATTTTTGCTTAATTAACTTACAATACATACAATAAAGCATTAAAATTAACCCTGTATGAATCGTTTGTAAAGGTTTGTAAAGGTTTTGTAAATCAATATTTTCAAAGATTTTTCCTAGGAATAATGCATGAATCTTTAGTGTAACCATTAGGGGCATAAGGTGGATTGTTAGGAATGATGATTAAGGAGGATTCATTACTTTTGTATTATTAATACTTATTAATCTAACATTCTATCTCTACCTTTCACTTTGATGTAAAAAAATCAACTGTATGTAAATTTCGTAATTTGAAATGCTTTTACAAGAAAGTTTAAACTGTCGTAAAAGGGAATTTCTCTATTTGGAAATAAGGAATAGACGGTTTTGTGGATTATTAATATTTAGAAGGGGTTTGTAATTCTTTAGTAGCAGTTTCTTTTCTTATTTTCTCAATTGCTTAATCGCTTCATTAAAATCTTTAACGATTTCCTCAACATTTGTATGCTTATTATCAATCCCAAGTAATCGACGTAGTAAGTAGGTTGTCCCGGATTGTAGAAAAAGCTCTTCTGTCCAAGGGAGAGTTTTTTTCGTTTTCCCTTCATAAGTTGTATACAATAAAAATAGTAGTAAATCACCAAGATCAAAGTAATCATCTTGCTTTAACATCTCAACATCTACTTTTTCTATTCTTTCCTTTGGGGCAATTTTTGGTATGATTTTTTCATTAAAACAGTGGGCAAGGCCGAGGTCAATTAATACCGGTTGATTATTTTCAATCATAATATTTGGGATTCGAAGATCACCATGGTAAATGTCATTTGAATGTAAATACCCTATTGTATCAACGAGAGGTCGTACAAATTGTAATGCCTCTTTTTCAGTAAACTTTTGCTTTTTCTCAAAAATTGTAATTGCCATATTTTCTCCATTTATATATTCCATGGCGTAAAATAATTGGTCCTTTTCTTCAAAAAATTCAATGAGTGTTGGTATTGAGGGATGATTTAAATATTGCAAAATATTAATTTCATGTTGGAAAAACAAGCGTTCTTTTTCTTTTCTCCTTAAACTTGGACGTAATTGTTTAACCGCAACGATATTTCCATCACCTTCATCTAAACAACGGTAAACTAATCCAAAACTACCTGCCCCTAACACCTTTTCAATTCTATAACGATGATTCAGTACTTCTCCCTGTTTATATGGTTTGTCAAAAATATATTGCTTAATTTTTCGTAATGGACGAAATGTAGACATAGGCACCTCATAAAGAATAATTTATTTTCATAATATAGCAACCACATTATACACAGTCAAACAATTTTACAATAGTCTTTCTAACAACAGTACTTTCTTCTCAAATTAAAAAAGGTCGTAGAATACATCCTACGACCACTTACAACGACTTATTTATGCAGATTTTCTTCTATTAAAGAAATAGATTCCACCTGCAACTACAATTAAAATGATTCCCGCAAATAACACATTAAACATTGCTGTTGCAGTATTTGGTAGTTTTTTACCTGTTTCTGTTTCTTTTTCTTTATCCTTTTCTACTTCTTGTGATTGTTCGTTTTTATCAGATTTACCTTGGTTCTCGTTATCATCACCAGACTGTTCTTCATTGTTTGGTTCATCGTTTCCATGACCTGGTTGTTTATTTTCTTCATCATTAGGTTCGTTATTTTCGTTTCCTTGATCTTTCTCAGATTCATCAAGTTTAGAAACATCCACAATACGACCTTCAATTTCCGTTGGGATTCCCTCGCTACCTAGTCTTACAAGATGGTTACGGAAATTTTCCCAGTCTGATTGACCAAGATCAGTGACACGGTTCTCTTCAAAAGCTTTCTTAAACATCTCATAACCGTCTCCACCCTGTGCTGTGAAGTAGTTTGTTGCTACTGTATATGTTTCGCCTTCTTTAATTTCTACGTAATTTCCATTTTCATCTAAGTAATAAATTGCTACTACACGTTCACCTGCTGGTTTAGTTGAATCGAATTCAACTTTCCCTCCAGCAATATGTAAAAATCCACCAAATTCCCCTGGGTAAGCATTAAAACTATGTTCAAAGGCTGCCTTTAATTCTGCACCTGTTACATCCATTACTGATAAAGTATTACCAAATGGTAAAACTGTAATTACCTCACCGACAGTAATTGGACCAGCATCGATTGGTGCACGAATACCGCCACCGTTTTGTAAAGCCATAATGACATCTTTATTATTTTCCTTACCATATTCTTTTGCTGCGTGTAACATACCGTCAGTAATTAAATTACCTAGAATAGTTTCACTATTGCGGACACTAATACCTTCTGTGTTACCTTCATCACCAGTACGAGGATTCTCAAGTGATTTCTTCAATTCTACATCGATTTTCTCATTTGTTACTTCCTCTACTTTTTCTTTATAAGCTGCTAATAATTCAGCTGCATCAGGATCTTCTTCATAGCTATTGATTTCAAGTAATTGTCCATTTGCTTCAATTACTTTTCCATATTCATCAAATACTACATCTAATAACCCTAATTTATTATTGTATTGTCCAGCTTGTACTATTACAGTCGGCTCTTCTTTTCCTTCATCATCTATAATCACAGGCTCTGGTAATTCAGTATGGCTGTGACCTCCAACGATGACATCAATACCATCCACATTTGTTGCCAGTAATAAATCGTTATCAACATTTGCATTGTCATTATAACCAATATGAGTAATAGCAATAATTTTATCGATACCCATATTTTCAAATTCTGCTACCATTTTCTTTGCTTCTTCAATATAATTTGTAAAAGTAATTAAATCAGGACTAGATATACTTGCTGTTTCTTCTGTTGTTAAACCAAAGATTCCTACTTTTTCACCGTTTACTTCTTTAATAATTCCATTATAAATTTGTCCATTTTCAGGGCTTGCTGAAATTGATTTATTAAAGATTCCTGTAAATTTGTCATCTTTAGAGAAATCTACGTTTGCACTAACAAATGGAAATTTCGCTCCCTTAATAAAATCAACTAATGCTTGATGTCCTTCTGGGCTTGAACCTAAATCAAATTCATGGTTCCCAAATGTCATCGCATCATATTCCATTAAATTCATAAACTCAAGATCTGCTTGCCCTTGCTCTGTGTGAAAATATAAAGTTCCTGTAAACACATCTCCAGCATGCAAAAGTAAAGCATCAGGGTTTTGTTCTCTTATTTGTTTAACCGCTGTTACGGTCTTAGCAATATTATCCAAATGAGCATGTGTATCATTATTGTGCATGATTGTTAATTCAAAAGTAGCTTCCTTATTTTCTGTTTCAGCTGAGGCAGTTGAAATCTTTGTGAAAGGAAGTGTGTAACTTGCAAGTAAAGTAGCTGCAGTTACCGTTGCAAAAAATGCATTCTTTAACTTTTTGAATCGCATGTCTTTTCCTCCCAAAATTTTTTGACCAAAACCTATTAAACTCACTAAAAGACGGAAAAACTATAAGTATTTGTACTTAATAACGCATCTATCCCTCCTAGTAATTTCCTAAATTATTGACATACAAATTTTATATACCATATTTATTGATGTATTAGTCTAGATGCTAGTAAAATTTTACCATATTATTACAAACACTCAAAAAATATAACATAAATTTTACATAATTCCTCAAAAACACAAAAAAGATTACCAAATTCGACATTGCACAGCTTTATCGTAAATATTTTTAAAACATTAAAGTAATTGGTTTAAAAATTAAGTAAAAAACAGTAATCTATATAATAAAAAGAGACAAGCGTAATTTCACTTGCCTAAATGAATAAGTTCTTTTTCTATTATTCCACTATCCATATTATACAATTTCCGATACCGTTCATTCAGTTGCATCAATTCATCATGTGTTCCTTCCATAATGATTTCACCATTTTCCAAGAAAATAATTTTGTCCATTTTCTCTAAAAGTACTAAGTGATGCGTAATTAAGATAATCGTTTTTCCCGCTAATGATTCAAACATTGTGTTTAAAAGGTCCCGCTCCGTAATTGGATCCAAACCTACTGTCGGTTCATCTAAAATTACGATTGGTGTATTTTTAAGCAGGATGCGAGCAAGAGCAATCCGTTGTCTTTCTCCACCTGAGAAACGCTCCCCGGATTCTTGCATTTGTGTTTGTAATCCCTTTGGTAATGAATAAATATATTTATCTAATTTTACCTTTTGAATGACTTCACGAATTTCGGCATCAGTCGCATCTGGCTTCCCTAACCGAATATTATTTTCAACCGTAGTAGAGAATAAATACGGTTTTTGGTTTAAAATGCTTACAAGATCAAATATCTGTTCACCATATTTTTCGGGGCTTTGATTTCCCAACGTTACTTTTCCTATTGTTGGAGTTAACGCACCTACTAACATTTCTATTAAAGTCGACTTACCTGCGCCACTTTTACCAAGAATGGCGATCTTCTCACCTTGAGATATTGATAAATTTATATTTTTTAATGCGGCTAATTTACTACCTTCATAATAATATGTTACATGTTCTAATACTAATTCCGGATTTTTAGGTAACTCCCCAATCTTTTCATCGTTTTGTTTTTGCGGCAAATAATTTTCAATCGTAGCAATCCGGTTCAATGATTCTTCATAAACAGGAATTTTCTCAAGCGCATCTGATGTTGGAATCATCCCCTCTAATATAGGGATTGTTACTAATGTAAAAGCTGCAATATACGCTGGTAATATATCCCCCTTCGCTGCCTCAAAACCAGCCCAAATACCAACGAAAATTAAAATAAGACCAGCAATTACTTGTAATTGAAAAGTCCTTGCGTGAGTCCAGTTCGTCAACTTCTTCTCCAGCAGATTATTTTCCCTACTAATTTTCATAAATTGATTAACGAACTCCTTTTTTCTCCCACTAATAATCCAATCACTTGCCCCCATTACAGCATCACCAAATATTTGGTACAACTTATTCCGTTTCTGTTTTATTTCTACTTGTCTTTTCTTCAAAAAATATAGTGAAAATAATGGGTAAACAATGACAATAATGGTTAAGCAGATGAAGATCCATAATGCAAAACGCCAATCAAAAATCGCTAACAATGAGCAGGAGAAAAACATTAAAAATAGAGCAACGACCGTTGGAAAAATAGTACGAATATACGTATCCTGTAAATGTTCAATATCATCTGCAAGGGTGCCAACTAAATCACCGGTTTGAAATCGGGAACGGATAAATAAAGCTTGTGGCTCTAACACGTCGTAAAGCTTAACCCGCATTTCGGATAAAATTTTTAAAACTGTATTATGCCCAAAAAGTCGCTCCAAATAACGGACGACCGGTCTTGCAATTCCAAAGGCCCTTACACCAACAATAGGAATATATAATAACAAAATATTCCATGGCATTTCCGCAGCCCTCGTAATTAAATAACCGGAAGTAAATTGCAAGGCACCTGCTGTTAAAAAAGTTAATACTCCTAGGAAAATCGTAAAAAACATTAACCACTTATATTGTTTTATATAGGGGCGTATATAACGACTAAAATACCTCAAATTTTGTCCCCCCTCTATGAGCATGGACTAACTTAGCGAACATTCCATTCTTCTGCATTAATTCCGCTGGTGTTCCGCTTTCTATTAATCTACCATCGTCCATAACTAGACAATAATCCATTTCATTCATCCAATGAAGGCGATGGGTTGCAAAAAAGACGAGCTTATTTTCTAGTAGAGGTAACATCATTTCTTTTATTTCAAATTCAGTTTCGATATCTAAATGAGCGGTCGGTTCATCAAACAACAATATTGGCCTCTCCGTTAATAAACTTCTTGCTAAAGCAATCCGTTGTTCCTCACCACCACTTAATGTCCTGCCACCTTGACCAATTTTTTCATCTAAACCCGCCGGAAAACTTGCAATAAGATCAGAAAGTCCTGTTTTTCGAATAACCTCTACAATATCGTCCCTCGATGCGTCTGGCTTATACCAAGCAATATTTTCAGCAACCGTTCCAGAAAAAATATACGGATGTTGTGGAATGTACGTAATTTGCTTTTGCCAACTTTCGATTGAAAAATGTGGAATTTGCTTACCGTTTACAGTAATTTCCCCATTTGATAATTTTAAAAATCCGGATAACAGTTCAATTAACGTTGATTTACCTGAACCTGATAAACCAATAATGCCAACCTTTTGATAGCCTTTTACGTGAAAACTAACATCTTGTAAATATAGTCGATTTTCCTCATCACTAACCTTTTCTAAATTCTTTACACTTAGTTCGCTATTTTTATCCCATTGTGGAAGCTTAATCTGTTTATTTGCATCCACTTCGTTTTTCATCTCTAATAATTGATGAATCTTTTTACCCGCTTCTTTTCCATCCATCGTTGCATGGTAGTCATTTCCTAGTTCACGCACCGGTGTGAAATATTCAGGAGCTAAAATAAGAACCGTTAATGCTGGTAAAAAATCGACAGATCCATTTATGAGTCGAATCCCTAATTCTACCGCCACAACGGCAACAGAAAGACTAGAAAAAAATTCCAGAGCAAATCCAGATAAAAACGCGACCCGCAATGTTCGAATTGTAGAAATTCGATACTTATGACTTACGTTATATATTGCTTGACGATGTCCTTTACTTCGTCCTAAAAACTTTAATGTTAAAAGTCCCCGTAACGAATCGACAAAATGACTCGCTAACAGTAAGTAATTTGCCCATTTGGCATCTTTTTTATTTTTTGCAACTATACCTAGAAGAATTAAAAAGGCTATTAATATTGGCATAACGACTAAGAGAATAATGGCTGAAGCGATATCTAAAGTAAATACATAGATTAAAAGAAGTGCAGGAATAAACAAACTTGCTAAAAATCGTGGAATAAACAATTCTAAATAAGTTCGGAAGCTCGCAATCCCTTCTAAACATAAAGTAATGAATTGACCAGATCCTTTTTTACTAATAACATTTGGGCCGAGAAGAAAAATTTTTTCGACTAATTGTTGTTGCATCTCTTCAGCTGTTTGATCAGCAAATTTATATGCAATTCGGGATTTTAACCAAACTAGAAAATGGCGTATAATGACCGCTACGAAAAAGATGAAAAAGTATGAAAGGGCAATCGCCCACGGAGCCCTTTCATACATTGCAATAATTGCTTTTGCAAGGTAAAGCGATTGGACAATTATCGCAATTGCTTGTAAAAATGTTAATATCCCAATTGTCATCATTGTTTTTTTTCCATTTTTATATTGGAATAGTCGCTTATCCATCAGTACTCTAAATGCTCCTTATGGGATACTCGTTTTCTAAAGACGTAGTAACTCCAAATCGTATAGGCAAGGACAATCGGTACCATTGTTAAAGCAACAATCGTCATGACTTTCAATGAATATGCACCTGATGCCGCCTCATAAATTGTCATATTGTTTGCTATATCTGTTGTGCTGATCATTACATTTGGGAAAAGAATTGTAAAAATAGATGCTGTAACAAGAATTAGTACTAATCCTGTTGATGTAAAGCTAAGCCCTTCCTTTTTTCCTTTAATTAACGGATATAACGCTAAGTAAACTACAATAACGAGAGCATAAATTGTAATATTAATTACTGCATGTTTTGTAAATGCATTTGTGTACATACCAGTGAGTGCTACGAATAAGAGAATTAGAACCCCTGTAAACCAATAAATCTTCAAGGCTTGTGTTCTCGCGCGTTCCCGTAATTCTCCTTCTGTTTTCATCGTTATAAAGTTTAATCCATGTAAATAACATAGTGCTGCAAATGTAACGCCACCAACCAATGTGTAAACATTCACAATATCACCAAAAAAGCTTGCATGCATATTCATATCAGCATCAATCGGTAATCCTTTAATCAAACCAGAAAATAGTACGCCTACTAAAAACGGTGGGAGTAAACTTCCTAGGAAAATCGCCCAATCCCAAGTACCTTTCCATTTTTTCTCATCATGCTTACTCCGATATTCAAAGGATACTCCCCTTGCAATTAAAGCTAGTAACAATAGAACGAAAGCTAGATAATAACCGCTGAATAGTGTAGCATACCAATGAGGAAAGGCAGCAAACATAGCTCCCCCTGCAGTTAGTAGCCAAACTTCATTCGCGTCCCAGTGTGGTCCAATTGTATTTATTAAAACCCGACGTTCTGTTTCACCTTTAGCTAAAAATTTCACTCCCATACCAACACCAAAATCAAAACCTTCAAGAAAGACAAATCCTATCCAAAGAACAGCAATTAATAAAAACCATAATTCACTTAGTTCCATTAGTAGGCACCCCCTGCTTTAGCATCAAATGGATCTGATGCCGTAACATCTCCTTTAATCTTTTCATATGGTCCTTGCTTTATAGCTTTTACCATTAAGAAAACCATTGCTGCTAATAGTAAGGTGAAGATAAGACTGAAGGCTATTAAGGAAAACAGTATTTCGTTTGCAGTCACATTTGGTGATAAACCACTTTCCGTCGTCATTAAACCTTGAACAATCCATGGTTGTCTTCCCATTTCAGACATAATCCAACCACTGGCATTAGCTATATGTGGCAATAGAATGGAAGGCACTAAAGCATATTTTAAGAATCGGGCACTATCAACTAATTTACTTCGCCATTGTAAAATTAAAGCAATCAGGCTAAACAGAATCATTAATCCTCCTGCTGCAACCATGATACGGAAACTCCAAAATGTTGTTTTTACAGGCGGTGTATAGTCCCCTTCACCATAAAGCTGTTCATATTCAGCTTGAATCGTATTCATTCCTTTTACTTCACCAGAAAACTCGTTATATGATAAGTAACTTAACAAATATGGAATATCGATGGACCACTTATTTTCTCTATTTTCCGTATCAATTCCTGCAATTACTGTCCACGGTGCCGGATCTCCACTATCTTCCCAAAGTCCTTCTGCAGCAGCCATTTTCATTGGTTGCGCTTCAACTAAATATTGAGACTGAGAATGCCCTGAGAAGGCTAAACCTACTGTTGCAATAAGCCCGAAAATTAACCCCAAATTCATGGAACGTTTAAAGAAATCAACATCTTGCTTTTTAATTAATTTCCAAGCAGACACACCAGCAATTAAAAATGCAGCGGTACATAAACTAGCAAATAGTGTGTGAGGGTATGCAACTAACAATTTTGGATTTGTAATTACTGCAAAAAAGTCATTCATTTCTGCCCGACCGTTAGCAATTTGATAGCCAACTGGATTTTGCATGAAGGAGTTTGCAGCTAAAATCCATAGAGCAGATATTGCTGTACCAAATGAAACTAACCAGATACAGAGTAAATGGACTCCTTTAGATAAACGGTTCCACCCGAAAATCCATAAACCGATAAATGTGGATTCTAAGAAGAAGGCAAGTAATGCTTCAATCGCTAATGGAGCACCGAATACATCTCCTACGAAACGGGAATAATCCGACCAGTTCATTCCAAACTGGAATTCTTGGATAATACCAGTCACAACTCCAACTGCGAAGACAATCAGAAACAATTTCCCCCAAAACTTTGCCATATTTTTGTAAACTTCTTGTTTTTTCATCACATAGAGAGTTTCCATTACAGCAACAAAAAACGCTAAACCAATCGACAATGGAACAAAAATAAAGTGATACACAGTCGTGATCCCGAACTGTAAACGTCCGAGTAAAAGCTCATCCATTTAAGTTCCTCCCTCCAATTTTTATTCATTTTCCCTTCACTTTTATAATAATCATTTTCACTATTCAGATAGTGGATAACTTTCGAAGAGATAACGAAAAAACTGTTAAAATGTTCATTATATTTTGTGAACGTTTTGTGATATGTTTCACTTTTATTAACACATTCAACAAATATTCACATTCATCAAAAATTACGTTCTCAATATCCATTTATTATTCATAATCAAACTAGGCAAAAAAAAAAGAACTTAAAACGTTAATTATGCAAAAGAAAAAGGACCGCCCATTGACGGTCCCGCAAGTTATTATTTTTAAATAATATGAACATGTTCATTATTAAGTTGCCTTAAAAGTATATACACCGTTTTGTTCATAACGGCGTACTATTCCCCGTTCTTCCAAATATATCAACCTTGTTAGAGAGGCCATAAATGGACTTGCTAAATATTTCTGCTTTACTACGCCGTATACTTCAAGCGTAACTTCGAGAGCTGTTTTTGCCTCATCTTTTACGATTTTGTATATTTGCTCTAACCGCTTTTCGTGACCATCTTTTATCTCAAGGACACGGTCTTTAAAATTATTAATCGGTTCTCCATGTCCTGTTAATGCAAAATCCGTTGAATATTGTAAAATGCGATCAATGGAATCTAAATAATATTGTAATGCATTAAATTCTTCCCCTTCCCATAAACCAATTACGGGTGATATTTCGCGTAACACGTGATCACCAGCAAACATTAACTTTTTTTCTCGATTATAAAAACAAAAATGATCATAAGAATGACCCGGTGTCCATATTGTTTCATACCACTCATTACCAATTTTAACTTTCTCACCTAATTCAAATAATGTATCAGGTTCAAATTGATAAATATTTGACCAATCTAGTCGTTTCGGTACGTCTGTTACCCCATGACTTTTAAGTAACCGTGTCATTCGTTTTTCAAAATCAGGGTGGCGATGTTTTTCCATTTCACCTAAACCGATTTTCGATACAATAATTGGAACTCCTTTATTTTGAAACCATTTTGCTAAGCCAATATGATCTTGATGAACATGCGTTAATACAACCTTTTCAACGTCAATTCCAGAATCGAGTACTTTCTGCCACGTCTCAATTGCCTGTTGTGAATAGACACCTGTATCGATTATCGTATACCCATTCTCACCTTTAACTAGGTAACAATTTGTTGCACCCATACCTCCCCGATATTGGACAACTAACAAGTATATCCCTTCAGTAACCTTTGTTAACACAATCATTTCCCCTTTGTTTGACTAAATCTATTTTTCTTTATACAAATACTTTTTCTCCATAGTTTTATTTAAAACGATTCAATCCTTCGTTACAAATTTTTTGATTACTTTTACTGAAAACCAAAATTATTGTTCTTAATTTTACTAAAGATTGGAAAAATGTTGACATTACGAAAGATTCATAGTATGTTAGTTTTAAATTAAATAGTGAATTTCTTATCAAGAGAGGTGGAGGGACTGGCCCTGTGAAACCTCGGCAACAGACTCTTGTAGTACTGTGCCAAATCCAGAAAGCTTTTATGCTTGAAGATAAGAAGAGTCGGGCATTACATAATGATGATAAAATCAATCCTCTTCTTGAATTCAAGAAGAGGATTTTTTAATAAAAATATGAGGTGATGAAAATGAGTCAATCAACTACAAAGAAAAATGAAATTTTAGAAGCATTAGAACTATTAAAGAGTAAAATATGGGTCGACTTAACGCATACTTTCGGTCCAGATTCTCCACATTTCCATGCTTTTAATTCGGCTGAATTTAAAACTTTATTTACCCATGATGATGGCTTTTTTGCACAACAATTTACTTTCCCAGGACAATACGGTACCCATATTGACGCACCAATACACTTTGTCCGTGGACGTCGTTATTTAGAGGATTTAGAGTTAAAAGAGTTAGTCTTACCTTTAGTTGTTATTGATAAATCCGAAGAAGTGAAGACAAATCCTGATTTCACTTTATCTGTTGCTGATATTTTAGAATTTGAAAAGGAACACGGAAAAATTGAACCTGGCACTTTTGTCGCACTCCGCACCGACTGGAGTAAACGTTGGCCAGATGTTGAAACGTTCAATAATAAAGATGAAAATGGAAATAACCATCTCCCAGGTTGGGGATTAGAAGCATTAAAGTTCTTATTTGAGGAAAGAAAGATTAAAGCTGTTGGTCATGAGACCTTTGATACAGACTCAAGTATTGATTATCAGAAAAACGGTAAATTATTAGGGGAATATTATGTATTAGATCAAGATACGTATCAAATCGAACTGTTAACTAATTTAGATAAAGTTCCACCTAAAGGTGCTGTTATCTTTAATATCGTTGCTAAACCAGAAAAAGCATCAGGCTTCCCAGTTCGTTCCTTTGCAATTTTGCCATAATTGAAATAATCGGCCCGTCCATAAGTTATGTTATGGAGGGCCACCTATTTAACTTATGTATCTGCTCGATTATTTTATAGTTTAAAAACCCTTTCCCATTTAACAAATTGATTTAGTTTTTCAAAATCTACTTCATAGCCGATACCTGGCTTTTCAGGAACATCAATAATTCCATTTTTCGCAACAACTTCTGGTGAGATAATATCCTTTTCCCAATATCGTGAAGAGCTCGAAATATCACCTGGTATTGTAAATTGCGGTAAAGAGGCAAGCGCAATATTTTGAGCCCGTCCAATCCCTGTTTCTAACATCCCGCCACACCAAACTTCCAAGTTATGTTTTTGACAGAAATCATGAATTCGTTTTGCTTCTGATAAACCACCGACTCTGCCCGGTTTAATATTAATAATTTTACAACTGCCAAGTTTATAAGCCATTTTTACATCCTCTAATGAATGAATACTTTCATCTAAGCAAATTGAAGTTTTAAGAACTGACTGTAATTCGGCATGCTGTAAAATATCATCATCTGCCAACGGTTGTTCAATCATCATTAAGTTAAATTCATCTAATTTTTTTAAATGTTCAATGTCCTCTAGTGAATATGCTGAATTGGCATCTGCCATCAATGGTATGTCAGGAAAATGTCTACGTACTTCCCGTAAAAGTTCAATATCTTGACCGGGTTTAATCTTTAATTTAATTCGTTTATATCCCTCCTGCACCGCTCCTTCTATAACTTTTAGAAGTTCTTTAATTGTCGGCTGAATGCCTATTGAAATTCCAACGTCAATTTGTTTTCTTTCCCCGCCTAAAGCACGTGCTAATGATATCCTTTCCCTTTTAGCATAAAGATCCCACACGGCACCTTCAATCGCAGCCTTTGCCATGTGATTTCGTTTAAACACCTTAAAGGCTTGTGACACATCATCTGGATGCGTTATTTCCTTTTTACGTAAGATCGGAATTAAAAACTCTTCGATTATATGAAAGACTGTATTAACCGTTTCTTCCGTATACCACGGTACACTAAAGGCAACCGACTCACAGAATCCACGGTTCCCCTCATCATCAGTTACTTCAATTACAAACAATTCTTTATGATCGACCGTACCAAAACTTGTTGTAAATGGATGTTTTAACCGCATGTTTAATTTTCTTATGTTAATTTGTTTAATTGGTATCCCCATTGTCTATCACTCTTTCTTACACAACTTTATTTTTTAGTTCATTACCCATTTATCTTTTAAAAACATTACACGACTAATCATAAATAAAACGAACACTACTGCTAAGTTACTTAAAACGGTAATTAAAATATGTTCAAAATTTACAACACCATAAAGTAGTTCTTTATAGCTACTAAATATATTTAAAATTGGTATGACAAAATGATACAACCCTAGTTCATTCACACCAACACTTGTCGTAAAAAATGCCGGAAACATTGTCAACATCATAATTGGTGATGCATAACTATTTGCTTCTTTCACTGTTTTAGCAACAATACTTGTCATCATTAAAATGGATGCACAAAACATGGCATACACGTTCTTTCGCCAACTTTCTTAAATGTAACATATAAATTTAGAAAGATAAAGAAGAGTCCATAGCCCAAAAAAACAAAAAAAGAGTAGAGCCAAAATTTACTCTACTCGCATAAACTCATCTCATTTTTTAACTATTTTCAGTCGCTGGGTTTACTTCAATTGCTGATTGACCTTCGCCACGATTATCTTGTGTTACACGTTTCATGAAAAATGCTAGTACAAGCGCAACGATGATAATAATAGCTGATATGAAAAACGTATCATTGATACCACCGAGCATAGCTTCCACACCAATTTGTTCAAGCTGTGCATCAGTTAATACTTTACCTGCTCGCTCGGCTTCACTTGTAAGCTGAACCATGTAAAGTTTTGTTCGAATCGATAAAATTGTAATTAAAAATGCGGTACCAATCGCACCTGCTACTTGGTTTAATGTATTGTTCATCGCTGTGCCATGAGGATACATGTTGACCGGTAATTGGTTTAATCCATTTGTTTGAACCGGCATCGATACCATTGATAGCCCAAACATTCGTACAGCGTGGATAATCGCTAATTCCGTCATCGTTGTTTCAAAAGATAACTTACTAAGCATAAATGTTGTAACGATCAGTATCGCCAAACCACTCACTGCAAGCGTTCTTCCCCCAAATTTATCAAATAATTTACCATTGATTGGAGACATTATTCCGTTAATAAGCGCTCCAGGTAATAACAAGAGTCCTGCTTGCATTGGTGTTAAATTAATAACATCTTGAGCAAAAACGGGAAGTAACATAAATCCTGAAAACAGTGACATAAAGACAATCATAGATATAACAACACTTAAAGAATACATTGGATATTTAAAAATCCGGAAATCTAACATAGGGGTATCCATTCTATTTTGATAGATAACGAATGTAAATAATGTAACGATCCCTACAACAATCGTTATAATGACTAAAGGGTTTCCCCAACCGACATTACCTGCCGAACTAAAACCGTACAATAAACTTCCGAATCCAACCGAAGAAAGAACTACGGAGAGTTTATCAAGTCGCATATCCACTTTTTCTTTTTTGTCTTTTAAATAAATAAATCCAAGAATAAAACAAAGAATCGAAATTGGTGCAATCAAAGTAAATAGGGCACGCCAATTAAATTGTTGAATAATCCAACCAGAAAGAGTAGGACCAATCGCCGGAGCAAAGGTTAAAATTAACCCTAGAAATCCCATTATCGTTCCTCTTCTAGATATAGGAAAGCTTACTAACAAAACATTCATTAATAAAGGCATTAATATCGCAGAACCCGAAGCTTGTAACATACGACCTATTAATAAAACTGAGAAAACAGGTGCTAGTGCTGCTACAATCGTTCCTACTGTAAATAAGCCAATTGCTGATAGAAACAAACCACGAACCGAATATTTTTGTATTAAATAAGCTGTTGTTGGAATCATTATCCCATTAATCAGCATAAATCCAGTCGTCAACCATTGGACTGTCGCCATATTTACGCCTAAATCATCCATAATTGCAGGAAGTGCAACATTTAATAAAGTATTGTTTAAAAAAGCAATAAAAGCCCCAACCATTAGGACTGTTATAATTAAATAGGGCGGACGTTTTGAACCTACCTCATCCATCCTTAAATCCCCCCTTACAAACATAACGTTTATTCATTTTTCATATACACGTAAAAAATATCTTATATGATACATCTGCTTTTTGCAATAAAAACATTTCGACACACGAATTGTTTTTAACAATTTTTCACAAAATTAATTTTTGTTTATTTGATTACTGTTTTAATGCACTTTATCTCAGTAAAAAAATTATATATGGAAACTTTTTATTTTAGCCATTTGAAACAAGGCTTCGTTCCATATTAGCATTTGTTCAAAATAAGATATATCGAAGAAAATTCCGCATTATAAAAAGGGTCTACATATTAGACCCCGATTAAAATCATATACAACGATAGTAATATTAAATAAATTAATGAAAATCGCAAATTACCCTTTGCCCATTTTTGTTTATCTTCCGCTTTAAATCCTTTTGCTGAAAAAATGACCCAGGTAACTCCTAAAATTGTTGCAAAAATCACAAATCCCCAACCTAAGGATCCTAATAATAAGAATGGAAAGGGCAATAAATGTGCAACCCATAATAAATTATGTTTTATTGCTTCATCAACACCACGTACAACCGGAAACATTGGTATGCCTGCACGGGTATAATCTTCTAATCTATTAATATAGACAGCTAAAGAGTGTGGAATTTGCCAAATAAATAAGATGATAAACATAGTAATAGGTACTATATGGTTCGCTGGAAGTAAAGCAGCCCACCCAATTAAAGGTGTAAATGCCCCGGAAACACTTCCGATAATTGTATTCCAAGTATACTTCCGTTTAGTCCAAAATGTATACAAAACAACGTAAACAAACCACCCTAAAAATGAGTAAAGTGCGGCTTCCCAAGTTACAAGTAACATTAAACCGTGACCTACAATGGTCGTAATAATTCCTGCCCATAATACGGAATTTAAGGTGAAATTCCCACTTACCGTTGGACGTTTTTCCGTACGTTCCATTTTTCTGTCTAAATCTACTTCGTACCAGTTATTTAAAATTAACGCACCTGATATGACGAGGGTGCTTCCAATCATCGTTAGTAAAAATAACTGCCAATGATTAGAAAAATTTTGGTTCGAAAAATATAAAGCAAGGAAAAAACCGGTTAATACTGGTAGTACATTAGCAACAAGAACTTTTCCTTTTAATAAAAACTTAACATCAATAAAAAATTGTATTAATTTCGAATGATTCTGTTCATTAACATTATCCTCGTATAACATGTGTTGATTCGACATTCCCCAATCTCCTAAACATATATTCGCTACATTTAGTTTAACATGAAAGTGAAATGATTTCTAAATTAAACGTCCCTTTTGATGTTGCCAATCTTGACCAAATATTATTGGATACATTTACAATATTTTCCCTAAAATAGAAAGGGCATTGATCGCCCTCATTTTATCCTTTGATTTTTTTGTAATTTTTATGGTTAACAACTGTCTTAATTGGCTCACCTGTTTTTTCATTCATACCTATTTTAATAATGACTGAATTTTCTCTAACAACAAGTACTTCACCTTTTATTCCTTTAAATTGTCCCTTCTTTACTTCAATCATGTCGCCAACGTTCGCTGATTTTACTTTTGTTTCCTTTACTTCAACATTGTTAGTTTCTTCATTAGCCATGTCCAATCATACTCCCATTTCAAGTTTTTCTAATAAAATTGATACAAATAACAATATTAAAAGACGTTCTTGTTTAATATTGCCCAAACTCATTCTTTCATAACGAACTGTTAAACTGAAAGGAGTATTGCATTTAATTTTATTTTACTATTGGAGTGTTGGAAGTGAGTCTTGAGACCCCGCAACTGAGCCTTCCGAGGTGAGGAGGCTCAGAGCAGCCCATAGGAAAGCGTCCGCCAACGAAACGTCGAATTACAACAAAAGTGATTGGAAAAGTGACTTTATGGACAGCCACGTCCTTAGTAAAAAGTTATTTTATTGAACTATACTAAATAAAGTTTGAACAGACGCATCCATCCCCCTAAAATCTTCACCGACTTTTTTTAATATATGTATGAAGTCATGCAAGTCTTTATGGACAAGTTCATTTTGTATTTTTGTTTCTTCAGCAGTGTTAAGGATTTCAATAAAGCGACCTTCGATTTCAGTAATATTATGATTTCCTTCTTCAACGCATTTATGGATGAGATCTAAAGAATCTTTAAATCGGTTCACTTGCTCATTGGAATTTGTAATTAAGGTTGAAACTGTAAAAATGGAATTCTTCGTTTGTTCCGATAACTTTTTGACCTCTTTGGCAACAACAGCAAATCCTTGACCATATTTTCCTGCCCGAGCTGCTTCAATCGATGCATTTAATGATAGTAAATTTGTTTGATTTGCTATTTGGGTGATGATTTCAATAATCTTTTCCATTTCATTCATAATGTTTGATAGGGAAGTAACATCATTTAAAATTTGCTCTACAGACGAGTTTATTTTCTCTATGCTATTCGACTGCTTTTGAATTGTTTCTTTTCCACATTCAGCAAATTGTTGTGTGCGATTTGATAACTCCATCCCTTTATTTGCTAATTTCAAAACTTCATTACTTTGAGCAATTAATTGTTGATACGCCACATTTGTGTTTTGAGAAACTTGTGCTAAAATGGAGGATTCTTTCGAAATATGATTTAAAATTTCATTCCTTTGTTGATTTTGCTTTTCCTTTTCCCAAGTTATTTCTGCATCAAAAGCTTCTAAAACAAGCTGCTGTTCTAAGCTTAAGATTTTAGTAATAGCTTTTAATGTAGGAATAAGTTCGTCAGCTTGTCCAATATTATCTATTACAACATTGAACAAAGTTAATTGAAGGTTTTGGAAAGCACACATATACCATTTTGTTTTCAAGCCAATTTTCACATGAACTTGGGCAATCTTAATTCTTCGGTCGATAAACTTCTCGTCTATTTTACCTTCAAACATTTCAATCACATGATGACGCAAAGTTTGTTTCAACCGTTCAAAACTACTATGTTTATTGACAATCACCGAGAGACTGTTTTCCAATTTAATATTATTGTAAAATTCATCCACTATATAATTTATATATTTTTTAACGATTGGCTGGCACTTTCGGATTAATACTAAATCTTCAATACGTAATGAGAGCATCTCAATCTGTTTT
>NZ_JAACYS010000029.1 GCF_009996845.1 Pallidibacillus pasinlerensis
AGTATACTTTATTGAAAAGTCGTTTTAATTTCATAAGTCATTTATTTTACAACGATGCACGATAGATTGCTTCTACATCTTCAGCCGTTAACTTTTTAAACACTCCTGGACTACCTTCTCGCATTGCTCGGTCCACCATCATTTCCATCTTACTATCATCTATCCCATAATCTGCAAGCCTGTTTGGTGCGCCGATGGAATTCCAAAATTCGCGAAGTTTTTCAATTCCTTCAAGACCAATTTCTTCATCTGTTTTACCAGTCTCATCCACTCCAAACACACGAACAGCTAGTTGTTTAAACCGCTCTGGCTTGACTGATAAATTATGTTTCATCCAGTTCGGGAATAAAATCGCTAAACCGCCACCGTGTGGAATGTCGTAAATTGCTGATACCGGATGCTCAATATCATGCGTTCCCCAGTCTCCTACAAGTCCCATAGATACCATACCATTTAATGCCATTGTTCCACAGTAAAGAATCGTTTCCCGGTATTCGTAATTTTCTAAGTCATTCATTAACTTTGGTGCTGTTTCAATTACTGTTTGTAAAATTGACTCACACCACCGGTCTTGTAATGGTGTATTTTCATCAAGATGGAAATAATGTTCAAACACATGGGCCATAATGTCGACAATCCCATAGATTGTTTGATCTTTCGGTACGGTAAAAGTATTTACAGGATCTAAGATGGAGAATTTCGGATAAACATGTTCAGAACCCCATCCGTATTTTTCATTTGTTTCCCAGTTCGTAATTACAGAGCCGGCATTCATTTCCGAACCTGTTGCTGCTAAAGTTAAAATTGTTCCTAATGGTAAGGCATCATTTGGGAACGCTTTTTTCGTTACAAAATCCCATGGGTCACCATCATACTTCGCTCCTGCTGCAATTGCCTTTGTGCAATCTATCACAGAACCACCGCCGACAGCTAACAAAAATTCAATTCCTTCAGCTTTACAAAGGTCAACACCTTTTCGAACGGTGGAAATTCTTGGATTCGGCTCAACACCTGGCAGTTCAAAAATTTCACAACCGATTTCATTTAAAATTTTTACAACTTGATCATATAGACCGTTTCGTTTAATGCTACCGCCACCATAGACGAGTAACACTTTTTTCCCATACTTTGGTACTTCTTCGCAGAGTTTTTCTACTTGTCCTTTACCAAAAATTAATTTTGTCGGATTATAAAATTCAAAATTCCTCATGAAAACATCTCCTTCATGTATATATTATACCTTTTTTCCATTACTTTGTTTTAATACATGTTAATTATTTTTTAACAATATGCATAGAATTGTTAATTTAACCTCATTCTATAACTAAATAAATTCTTTTTAAAAGGAGGAAACACTTTTGAGTGGATTTCAACGTCTTGCTTTAGCTTTAACAATTATTGGAGCAATTAACTGGGGGTTGATAGGCTTATTTGGCTTTGATTTAGTTGCTTTCATATTTGGTGGTTATGATTCGATGCTTGCAAGAATTATTTATAGCCTAGTTGGAATTGCTGGTTTAATTAATCTTGGTTTACTCTTTAAACCAAATGTTGAACTATCAAGAACTGAACCACGCGTAGATCGTTAACGGAAAGAGAGCCGTCCTCCATTTAAGGCGGCTCTTTTTATACTTTAGCTTTTCCACTCAATCTTTATATATTTTCTTGTTTCAACGCGTCAATAATATTTTCCTTTTTCACTTTAGAACTTGAATAAAGCATGACGATACTAACAATCAAGAACACGGCCACAATAACTATGCCGATACTTTTCCACGGCAAGAAGAAATTAAATTCGTAGGAAAACTCTGTTGCCTTGTAAATAAAGTACATAATCATAATACTAATCGGTAAAGCGTATAGTAAAGATTTTATACCGTAGAAAATACTTTCGTAATTAATCATTTTACTAAATCCTTTTGGTGTCATACCAACGGATTTTAACATACCAAATTCCCGTTTTCTTAGTGCAATACTAGTCGATATCGTATTAAAAATATTCGATACAGTAATCAATGTGATCAGCGTAATAAACCCATAGACAAATACACCAATAATAAACAACACTTTCTCGTCATCTTTTTTATATTCATAAATATTATAGATGGCGTTTTTATTGATACCCATTTTTTCAAGGTCTTCTGCAGTTTTCATCGGGTCGGAACTTTTTATATACATATCACTCGTCGTCCCATTTTGGATATTAACATCACCGGCTAATTTTTCAAAACTCGCTTTTGACATAACTATGTTAAACTGTCCTGGATGTAAAGAACCATATAAACCAAGTGGTAATTGTTCCGTTTCTTCAGCAATTATTTCAACTTTTTCTGGAAGTTGAATATATTGATCTGTATTCCAATCAGAATATTGTAGCGTAATTTTTTCTCCAATGTTTAATTTAACCGCTTCTTCTTCGATATATTTTTCTTTATCCATATCGTAAAAATGATTTTTGTTAAACAGAATAGCTGTTGGATTTTCAGTGTTTGTTAAATCCTCATAATCAACATTTATTCGTTCAGCATATCGTTTTAAATCCTCATCTTCTAAAACATTCACATAAACATGGTAGCGATATTTACCATCTTCCAGCATATCCGGGAATTTCTTTAATTCTTCTTGCAATGAATCCGAAAGTTTGGCTTTCTCTACATCTCCTACAATGCTTCCATAATAATGAATGATGTTCATTTCTGTAATCTCATCTAATGAACGAATACTTTCTATTAATTCTTGATCCATTCCTTCAAAATGGTGATCCAAACTTACTGAAATATCGTATTCATAATTAAAGTTAGACATCTCAGTAGCCTTTTGAATAGTGTTCGAAAAATACGATACAGTTAAAAATAAAACGATACTAATAACTAATGAAAAAATTGTTGCATTGTAACGCTTTTTATTACGTTTTAAGTTTTTTAAACCGATTTCTGCTTCGATACCAAAAATCTTACGTACAAGCTTAGAAGTTTTCACTTTCTTTCGTGAAAGTTTAATATCTTTCGTTTGGCGTATTGCATCAATGGCAGAAATTTTAGATGCACGATTCGCCGGAACAAAGACAGATATGAAAATCGTTAACATTGAAATGACTATTGCTAAAATAATTGTCGTTGGTGTGACGACAACCGATAACGGCGTTTCTAGATGAAAAACATCTTGTATCATACCATTTATATAACTTAATGTAATCGCAATACCACCAATCCCTGCAACTAAACCTAGGGGAATACTAATTAAACCGATGATGATCCCTTCAAAGTAAACCGAATTTCGCTTTTGACGGCGCGTAGCTCCAACGCTCGCCAACATGCCTAAATAGCGAGAACGTTCAGAAACGGAGATGGCAAAGGCGTTATAAATTAACGAAACCGAACCGATAACAATAATAGCAATAATAATTGAAACTAAAGAAATAAATGTACGATTTAAATTATCTCCTTCAACTACGCCATGATAACGTAAAAGTTCATTATTAAAACTTACCTCCTCAATACCGAGACTCTCTGCTAATTTCTGACTATAATCAAAAATGTCACGATTTAAGTCTTTCACGAGAACAGATGCATTCACTCGATCTTCTTCACCAATGAACGCTTCATGGGTATATGAAAGGACTGTATAACTCGGCGTAAAGGAATATTCCCAATTCGGTTTTTTGATAATCCCGACAATTTCATATTCCTTTTCCACCGTATTAATAATGGTTTCCGCAATTTCTCCATTATTGTATATGAGAGATGAAATATCACCGGCAATGCCTTCTTCTCCATCCAATTTATAATAACGCTCTCCTACTTGAAGTGTAATTGTTTGTCCAATTTCAAGGGAGACTCCACCATCGTTAATAATATGTTCAGAAATAACGATTTCCTTTGGTGTTTTTGGTAATCTTCCTTCAATTAAATCTATTGAAAAATGTTCAAAGGCGTTAGAGTCATATTCTTTTACTTGGACATATGGTTTATCTGGATTTTTACTACCTTCTAATTCTGCATAACCTAAGTTTTTTGAAATAAAGACTGTGTCACTTTCTGAATCCTTTTTTATCTCATATAGCTGTTTTTTATCGACATCTTTGTATAAAACATGCCAGTTCCCATTATTTGCAATTGCCTCTTTTTGTAGAAGATCCATAAACGAACTAAAAAGTGTTGCCACTGCCGTAACCATTGCAACTGAAATAATGACCCCCATAATGGTCACCAGTGTACGACGTTTATTTTCTTTTAGCATTCGTAATGTTAATTTGTTTACAATGTTCATCCGCGGATCACCTCATCCTTTTTAATGCGACCATCTTCAATTGAAATGATACGATCCGCTTGTAAAGCAATGTGCTCATCATGAGTAATGACGATTAACGTTTGATTATATTGTTTGTTGAATAACTTTAATAAATCAATAATTTCACTGCTATTTTTACTATCTAAGTTTCCTGTCGGTTCATCGGCAAGCATAATTGCTGGGTTATTCATTAATGCCCGTCCGATGGAAACCCGTTGTTGTTGCCCGCCGGACAATTGATTCGGAAGATGTTGTAGGCGATTTTCTAAGCCGAGTACCTTTGTTATATTATTAAAATTTTCTTCATCAACTTTATGACCATCTAAAAGTAAAGGTAGTGTCATATTCTCTTCCACAGTAAGTACCGGTATTAAATTATAAAACTGATAAATTAACCCGATTTGTCTGCGACGGAAAATAGCAAGCTGCGTTTCATTTAAAGCATAAATATCCGTATCATCAATCAACACCTTCCCACTCGTTGGCACATCTACTCCACCAATTAAGTGCAATAATGTAGATTTTCCTGAACCAGATGGACCAATTATGGCGATAAATTCACCTTTTTTAACAGAAAAGGAAACATTGTCTAATGCTTTAACCGCTGTTTCTCCCTTACCATATACCTTTGTTAAATTTTCTACTTTTAAAATCTCCATGATAATTCCTCCATAATTGATTTCTGATTTTACTATAAATGGTGGAAATGACTTTCAAGTGACTATTAAGTGACAATTTAGTCACTTGGGGAAGTTAAGGGTGAAAAGAGTAAACTTGTGAGGATATTTGGAGTAAAACTCCCCCCTAAATTAGTCGCTGTTCCTAATCTAGGGGAGAACATTATATAACTTGTTTAAAAAATTTGATATAAAACTTAGTTCCTTCTCCTTCTACACTTTGTACTTCAAGGGTTCCCATTTGGTTTTTCACAATACTATGTGCCATCGCAAGTCCAATCCCGACACTTTCACTACCTGCATTTTTCCCTTTATAAAACCGTTTAAAAATATGGGGCAAATCTTCACGAGGTATTCCTTTACCATTATCTTGGATCTCAATTAATGTATAGAGAGAATTTTCTTCATACCGAATGGTAATCTTTCCACCTTCTGGCGTATGTTCGATACAATTTTTTAAAATATTTACGATAGCTTCAATCGTCCACTTTAAATCACCCATGAAACTCGTGTTTTCGTCACCGCTAACTTCAAGGGTTTGATTTTTAATATCCATCGGAATGAGCATTGGTTCTGCAGCTAAATCAACTAATTTTTTCACTGAAACTCGTTCTTGCTTAAAATTGGCAGTCCCAGCATCAATTTTCGCTAATTTTAATAGAGATGTAACGAGCCAATCCATTCTTTCTAATTGCCGAAGTAGTTTTTGAGTAAACTGTACTCGTTTTTCCTTCGGTAACGCCGGATTCGCTAGTAATTCAACCATAACCGTCATCGAGGTGATCGGCGTTTTCAATTGATGTGAAATATTAGAAATCGCTTCAGTTAATTTCGCTTTTTCTTTTTCGAGAAGTAATCGGTGTTCAGATAATCTTAATGTCACTTTATATATTTCATTTTTTAATATACTTATTTCACCTTCAACATTTTCCCGTACATCTAACGCGTAATCACCACTAGCAATTTTTCGTAAATACTCGGATAACTTTTCAATTTCTTGATAGCGATAACGGGTTAACCGAACATTTACCCCGATAAATAAAATAAAAAGAAGGAGTAAAAAAAGTGAAAAGTAAACAGAAAAATAGGCAGCACCAATGACGGCTGCCATACTAATGATGCTAACCATGATGAGATACCATTTAAATTCCCGATTGCGCAACATGTTAATCACCGACCTTATACCCAATCCCGCGCACTGTTTGAATAATTCTCGGCTGTTGTGGATTGTCTTCTAGTTTTTCTCGTAATCTTTTAATGTATACCGTCAAAGTATTATCATTGACAAAATCACCGGCCACATCCCAGATTTGTTCTAATAACTGGGATCTTGATAAAACTTGCCCTTTATGCTTAGCAAAAATAAGAAGTAGTCGGTACTCCAATGCGGTTAATAAAACTTCCACCTCGTTCTTATACACTTTACCTTCTAAAACATTTATTTGAAGATCCTGTAACTGAATGATGGAATTTGATTGCACCTGTTTATTATACCGGCGAAGGACGGTACGAATACGGGAAATTAGCTCCCGTATTCGAAAGGGTTTCGTAATATAATCATCTGCACCCATATCAAGACCCATGACTACATTAATTTCATCGTCCATCACCGTTAAAAAGATAACCGGAATATCTTGTTTACTTTTAACTAGTTTGCATAATTCATATCCAGACCCATCAGGTAGTGACAAGTCAAAAATAAATAAATCAAATTCGTTTAGTCGGTTGTCAATTACTTGTTGCGCCGAACTTTTATCATGACAAATTTCTACTATAAAGTTTTCTTGTTGTAATGAGTATTCTAATCCTAATGCAATTGTTTGATCGTCTTCTACTACTAATATTTTCATATTGTACTTCCTTATCTACTGATTAAATACTTTTACTATTCGTTCAAAGGCCCAATCCAATTCTTCTTTCGTAATAATAAGTGGTGGGGCAAAACGTATTACATTTTCATGGGTTTCTTTACAAAGAAGTCCTTCTTCTTTTAATTGTTCACAATATCCCCTTGCAGGTTCATGTAGTTCGATACCGATAAATAACCCTTTACCACGAATTTCTTTTATTTTAGGGTTGTTTAAAGTTTTTAATTTCTGTATGAAATATTCGCCCAGTTCGAGGGATTTATCAACTAATTTTTCTTCTAATATAACATCAAGTGCAGCTGCTGAAACAGCACAAGCTAGCGGATTTCCGCCAAATGTGGACCCGTGGGATCCAGGGTTAAAGACGCCTAAAATATCTTCGTTGGCAGCGACACAGGAAATTGGCATGACACCGCCACCAAGTGCCTTCCCTAAAATATAAACATCCGGTTCGACATCTTCCCAATCACAGGCAAACATTTTTCCGCTGCGTCCTAATCCTGATTGAATTTCATCAGCCATAAATAATACATTATTTTGTTGACAAACTTCATAAGCTTCTGTTAAAAATCCTTCTGGAGGAATTCGAATACCTGCTTCACCTTGAATTGGTTCTACAAGAAATGCTGCTGTATTTTTTGTTATCGCCTGTTTCAACGCATCAATATCACCATACGGAATTAACTTTATACCCGGTAGCATCGGTCCAAACCCACGTTTATATTCTGTTTCCGATGATAAAGAGACCGCAAGCATCGTCCGACCATGGAAGTTCCCTTCACAAGCGATGATTTCAGCTTGATTTTCTGGCACACCTTTTACATCGTATGCCCAGCGTCTTGCCGCTTTTACAGCTGTTTCTACCGCTTCAGCACCGGTATTCATTGGCAGGACCATATTTTTACCGGTAATCTCTGAAACTTTTTTATACCATGGACCTAACTGGTCATTATGAAAAGCTCGTGATGTAAGTGTCACTTTACTTGCTTGTTCAATCAATGCATCAATTATCTTCGGATGACGATGGCCTTGGTTAACGGCAGAATATGCACTTAACATATCCATATATTTATTTCCTTCCGGGTCTTCAACCCAAACCCCTTCCGCTTTTGAAACAACAATTGGTAGTGGATGATAATTCCGGGCACCGTATTTTTCCGTTATTTCAATAATTTTTTCTGATTGAACTTTAGTTGGCATGACAACTCCCCCTTTTTCACATGCTTTTATTATTATTTTACATGAGAAAAGACATAGAATGAAAGGAATACGTTCAAATACATTGTATATTCAGATTACTGAGCGATATGACTTGAATAACTGAATAAGCAAATTAAAAAAAGATCCTTAAGATGATGCTGCTTTAAGGATCTTTCTCCACTAAACTTTTACTTTTTCTGCATTAGATGACTTTTTTTCGACTCTTCAATCCACTCCACTAATTTTTCTTTAAGTGAATTAAATCCGCGACCGGATGAATTTAATATTTCTTCTAGATGATTTTTACCGAGTTCTTTTCGATTCCCGTCCGCTTCCGTTACTGCCTTCAACGACAAACTGATTTTCCCACTTTCTTTATCGATGGAAAGAACTTTAACCGAAACTTCATCACCCACATTTACATAATCGTGAATATCTCTAACAAATCCGTTCGTAATTTCTGAGATATGCACAAGTCCTTGTTTGTCTTCGCCTAATGAAATAAATGCACCGTACGGTTGAATACCGGTCACTTTTCCTTTAACAATATTTCCCACTTCGATTTGGTCATTCATGAAAACACTCCTAAATATCTTTTGCATTAAAATATTTTAACACACAATGTTACCATTTACAAAAGTATCAGCAAAAGTTTATTAGAAAATTCAAAAATTAACAGTTTATTTATTTGTTTTTTCAGAATTATCTTTTATCAATAAAGTTTTTATGTTATTCTAAAACAAATTCAAGGAGGGGATGGTATGTCAAATTTAGGTGAAATAATAGCCGAATCTCGTGAAAAGTTACAAATTTCCCAAGAAGAATTAGCTTTTCGCATTGGAAAAAGTGTAAGAACGGTTCAACTCATTGAACTTAATAAAATAGTTCCTGATCAAGAAACACTCTTAAGATTATCAAACACGTTAGATATTCCCGTTAACAATCTTATCTTCAATTAACTTTTTATATGTATATTTTTATCATGCGGGGGAAACAATACGACCGTAAGGCTTTCTAGTAATCCCCCCTTTTGGATTTGGACAAACTTTCAATGTTTGTCCAATTTTTTTGTGTTTTTTTATATTCTTGTTTATTGTAAAGAAAAATACATAAATTAAGTACATCGATTGAACACAAGGAGGTTTACTAGATGCCAACTACAATAGACAATGGAAAACCCGTTAACCGGAAACAATATTCTCAAATTAGTAAGATTAATGGCATTGACTTATATTACGAGGTTTATCCAAATCTAAATGCGAATAAGACCCTTTTTCTAATTCACGGATTTTTAGCCTCCAGTTTCAGTTTTCGTTACATCATTCCTGAACTTATGAAACAGTATCATATTATTGCTGTTGATATCCCTCCCTTTGGAAGAAGTGGAAAAGATTTAAAATATACATTCTCCTATAAAAATATCGCAGCAACCTTTATCCAACTAATACACAAACTTCAGTTAAAAAACGTCAGCTTAATTGGTCATTCCATGGGCGGTCAGATCGGACTTTACATGGCTCTCCAACAACCAGAAATTTTTGATAAAATTATTCTTTTTGCCAGCTCCGGATATTTACAACAAGTTCGTAAATCGTTAATCTTCCTTAGTTATTTACCTTTTGCCCATATATTTGTTAAAAAGAAATTAGTTGATTCTGGTGGCGTGGAAGGGAATTTGTTAAAAGTTGTTTATGATAAAAATCAAATTACAGAAGGTATGATAAAAGGTTATCTAGAGCCATATATTGAAAATGACGCTATTTTTCATGCCCTTGCGAAATTTAGTCGCGACCGGGAAGGAGATTTAAGTAAAGAAGATTTAAATAAAATTCATATACCTTGTTTATTAGTTTGGGGGGCACACGACCGAATTGTTCCTTTACAAGTTGGAAAGAGACTCAATCAAGATTTACCTAACTCGGAATTAGTTGTTTTAGAAAAGACAGGGCATTTAACTCCGGAAGAAAAACCAGACGAAACATGCCGACTAATAAAAGAGTTTGTTGGATAGTATTTTTTGGCTAGGTGAACGAATCCCCTATGATAAACTAAAGGATTGCTCTAAATAACATTTTTACATTAAATTTATTCGGGGGAGGAATTGAAAATATGTTTAATTTTGATGAACATATTAATCGATTAAATACAGATTCAGTTAAGTGGAATGCCACAAAAGCTGTGTACGGGACTGATGATATTTTACCAATGTGGGTTGCAGATATGGATTTCGCATCTCCACCACATATTAAAGAAGCATTAATGAAACGAGTGGAACATGGAATATTCGGTTACGGCATGCCTTCTTCACAATTAAATACGGTTATTAGCAATTGGGTGGCAAACCGTTACAAATGGGAAATTAAAGAAAACTGGCTCATGCCAAGCTCAGGTGTTGTATCAGCTATAGGTTTTGCTATTCAAGCGTTAACGGAAGTAGGGGACAAGGTTTTGATTCAAACCCCTGTCTATCACCCGTTTTATTTTATGATTGAAAATAACGAACGGGAAATTGTGAAAAATCCACTTGTTTTAAAAGATGGGAAATACGAAATTGATTTTGTTGATTTTGAAGAAAAACTTAAAAGTGGAGTAAAATTGTTCATTTTATGTAGTCCTCATAATCCGGTCGGTCGTGTTTGGACGAGGGAAGAACTAGAAAAAATGGGTGAACTATGTGAACAGTACGGTGTTTACATCGTTTCCGATGAAATCCATGCCGATATTATTTACAAACCAAATGTACATACACCGATTGCAAGTTTAAATGAGAGTTGGGAAAACATATCGATTACCTGTATAGCTCCAAGTAAAACATTTAATATCCCTGGTTTACAAGCTTCAATGATGATTATCCCTAATGGTGAAATTCGCAAGAAAGTACAAGCTGTGCAAGGGAAAGTCGGCTATCATGGCTTGAATATATTTGGTAATGTGGCATTAGAAGCCGCTTATAAACATGGTGAAGAGTGGCTCGAAGCCTTACTCCCATATTTACAAAGAAATCGTGACACTGTAATAGAATTCGTGAGTGAAGAATTACCAGAGTTAGTAGTCACCGCACCCGAAGGAACGTATTTAATGTGGGTTGATTGTCGTGGCTTAGGCTTAAATGATGAAGAAATTAAAGAACGGCTGATTCAGCGCGGAAAATTAGGTTTGGAACCTGGTAATAAGTATGGTACAGATGGGACCGGATTTGTCCGTATGAATATAGGCTGTACCTATGCTACTTTGCAGGAGGGATTGCATCGGCTAAAGCGGGCTTTTAAATAAATTGTGGAAGTTTTGAGGGATGAAGGACAGAGCTTTTAGAAATAATCATGATTATGTCCTTCATAAGATCGATAAAAGACACTTCTTTTCAAAATTAACATACTTTTGGCCTTCATAGGAACGATGAAGGACAGTTCTTCCCAAAACCAACATAATTTTGTCTTTCATAGGCACGATGAAAGACAGTTCTTTCCAAAACCAACATACTTTTGTCCTTCATAGGCACGATGAAGGACAGTTCTTCCCAAAACCAACATAATTTTGTCCTTCATAAGATCGATGAAAGACAGTTCTTTCCAAAACCAACATAATTTTGTCCTTCATAAGATCGATGAAAGACGCTTTTCTTCAAATTCTACTTACTTTTGTCCTTCATAAAATCGATGAAGGACAATTCTCTTCAAATTCAACTTACTTCTGTCCTTCATAAAATCGATGAAGGACAATTCTCTTCAAATTCAACTTACTTCTGTCCTTCATAAAATCGATGAAGGACAATTCTCTTCAAATTCAACTTACTTCTGTCCTTCATAAGATCGATGAAGGACAATTCTCTTCAATTTCAACTTACTTTTGTCCTTCATAAAATCGATGAAGGACAATTCTCTTCAAATTCTACTTACTTTTGTCCTTCATAAAATCGATGAAGGACAGTTCTTCCCAAAACCAACATACTTTTGTCTTTCATAAGCACAATGAAGGACACTTCTTTTCAAAATTAACATACTTCTGTCCTTCATAAGATCGATGAAAGACACTTCTTTCCAAAATCAACATACTTTTGTCTTTCATAAGATCGATGAAAGACATTTTTCTTCAAATTCTACTTACTTTTGTCCTTCATAAAATCGATGAAGGACAATTCTCTTCAATTTCAACTTACTTTTGTCCTTCATAAGATCGATGAAAGACATTTTTCTTCAAATTCTACTTACTTTTGTCCTTCATCAAATCCGAACCTCAATCAAACTGCAACGCCTTATGAATTCTCAAAATCCATTCACTTTCCAAAATACTGTATAGAAATGAATCTCGCCAGCCACCATCTCTTAACCGCATATGTTCCCTTAAAGTCCCTTCTTTAAACATTCCGATTTTCTCTAAAACCTTTGAAGAAGCAATGTTTTTTGGATCGCAGGTTGCGAATATTCGATGGAGTTTTAAATTAGCAAAGCCAAAGTCCAAAATTAACGAAGCCGCTTCCGTTGCATATCCTTTTCCCCAATAATCCGGATGAATGATATATCCAATCTCCCCTTCTAAATTAAAACTATCTCGAATATTTATTTCAACTGCACCTATTAATTTCTCTTCTTCTAATTCAATCACGGCAAAAACAAATCTAGTCCGCGGATCCTGCGAAGCATCATCTAAAACTTCTTGAATATAAGCTTTTGAATCTTCTACAGTATTTGGTCCCCACGGCTGATATCTCGTAACGATTGGTTTTGATGCATAATCGTGAACAGCATTCCAATCCAACTCAACTAATTCACGTAAGCCAATTCTTTGTCCTTCTAAAATATATTTCATAGCAAATCCCCTTTACTTCTCATTATGTAAAAAAAAGAACGCTACCTTATTTTAAATCGGAGCGCTCGTCATTGTCACTTTTTAATTTTTCCTCTAACTTTTTTGCTTTCTCTTCCTCCTTTTTCGAATATTTAACGAAAAAGCGAAAAGTAAAAATACAAATGACTATAAATATTGAAAACGATATGAATGCAGGAATATATTCTGATTTATCTTCTGGAAAGTATAAAAAAAGCATCCCGATTACATAGGAAGTCATCATTAACGCTCCCCTTTTGACGGAAATAACAAAAAATTCCGCATTTTATTACCCCAATTATAACAACTATTCAATCAACTTGCACGAAATAAGAAAACATCTGACAAACACTAAAAAAGCCCGAAGACTATTTTATCTCCAGGCCTATCGTTCAACTATTCAATTACGTTAATTTTTTCAATCACTACATCTTCAACCGGTTTATCTGCCATACCCGTTTGAACGTTTGCGATTTTATCAACAACATCCATTCCTTCGATAACATGACCAAATACAGTGTGACGGTAATCTAACCATGGTGTACCACCATTTGCTTTATAATGTTCAATTACTTCATCAGGGAAGTTTGCTTGTTTCATTTGCAATTCAAATCCTGGTTCAAAGTCTGACTTTTGCACAATAAAGAATTGACTACCGTTTGTATTTGGACCCGCATTTGCCATACTTAAAGCACCGCGGAAATTGAATAAACGTGGGTTAAACTCGTCTTCAAAGGATCCACCATAAATACTTTCGCCGCCCATTCCAGTTCCAGTTGGGTCGCCACCTTGAATCATGAAATCTTTAATTACACGGTGGAAAATTATTCCTTCATAATAACCATTTTTCGCATGAGTTACGAAGTTTTCAACCGTTTTAGGTGCAAATTCCGGGAAAAGTTTTAGTTTAATTGTGCCATAGTTTGTTACCATTTCAGCAACAATTTCACCTTCAAGCACTTCATTCGTAAATTGCGGATATACATGTTCACTCATTCTTTTCACTCCTATGTAAAATTTGCAATCCAAATATATATGAAAATCACCATTAGATTGCTCTCTTTATTCTTCTTTCTTTATGTATGTTATCCTAAACTACTTTAAGAAACAACTTTTACGAACAAAAATATTACGATAAAATCGTGCTAACACTCCATCTCCACAATGTTCAAGCTTTTAAGTTTGGAAAACAAAAAATTAAAGCGATAATAAATATAAAGATGAATTTTGGGAGGAAGTTTAATGTCTGAGATTGCTATTGGTACGATTGTGAGAGTGCTTAGAAAAACAGGCGTATATATTGGCGAAGTAACGGAAGAAAGAGAAACAAATTATGTAGTAAAAATATTAGCTGTTTTAAAACATCCGATGCAAGGTGATTTACATAATCCGAAACAAGCAGATGTTCCAATTTTCCATGAACGTAAAGCATTAGCTTACCGTGAACAAACCGTTGTCCCTAAAAATGTAGTTAAACCGTATGAAGGGGAAATTCCAGAATACACAGCATCATTAAAGGAAGCCTTTGACAAGTTAAAAAAGGAGCTAGAACAAGAGGATACGGAATTTGCGCAAAAAAGTTTACGTAATTTAGAAGAACTTCATAAGGAATATGATCGTTACTTCTATAGTAAGCAAAAATAAGGAAACGGGAGGGAATGGCTAAAATCGTTCCCTTTTCCCATCTTATCCCCCTTATACCGGGCTATACGCAAATATTTCGCGAGGCTAAACAGTTTATTTATTCTGACAAAAAAGCTATACTATTATTTAGTAATACGAAATATTTATAGAAGGTGATATTATCAATTCTGACAAACGAAACTTGCTCATTATGTGGATTGCCAACTTTTTAGTTTCTTCGAGTATTACAATGATTATGCCATTTTTATCTCTCTACATTGATTCTTTTGGAGATTATAGCACGGAATATGTAACAAAATGGGCAGGTTTAATCTTCGGTGTTACATTTTTAACAGCGTTTATTTTTTCACCAATATGGGGACGTATCGGGGATAAGTATGGTTTTAAACCAGTTTTACTACTTACGGGCTTTGGGATATCTGCAAGCCTCTTTTTAATGGGTTTAATGAGTTCCGTTTATGAACTATTCTTCTTACGCTTTTTCATGGGGATAGTAACAGGATTTATTCCGCTCTCCCTTGCCATGATATCGAAACAAACGCCAAAAAAGAAAGTCGGCGAAGTGTTAGGCATTTTACAAACGGGAGGAGTTACTGGTACATTATTCGGTCCATTAATTGGTGGTCTACTTGCTGATGCCGTAGGATTTCAATTTACCTTTATTTATACATCCATTACGATTTTCATCGCTTCTCTATTTGTTATTTTTGGTGTCAAAGAAAAGAAAGTTTCCACTGAAAAGAAAGCAAAACAAAAACACTATTCTAGTAGAGAAGTATTAAGTTTAATATTACACAATAAAGTGCTACTTTCTGTCATGATTATCTCGCTACTCACACAAGTAGCCGTCATGTCGATTCAACCACTGCTTGCTGTATACGTTAATATACTAGCAGATACAAATAACGTTGCATTACTTGCCGGACTCACCTTCTCCGCAACGGGCTTCGGAAATTTAATTGCGACAAGGAAATGGGGAAAACTCGGCGATCGCATCGGTTACGAAAAAGTTATTATGATGCTACTTATAGGTGGCGCCATTGTCTTTATACCTCAAGCATTAGTAACATCCTTATGGCAACTCATTTTATTACGATTTTTATTCGGAATGGCAATTGGTGGAATTATTCCATGTATGACAGCATATATTCGACAGGTAGCACCAGTTGAAATTCAAGGTGAAGTGAACGGATATAATGTGAGTTTCCGATTTTTAGGAAATGTGTTAGGACCAACATTAGGTGGCTTTGTCTCAGGTATCATTGGGATTTCTTCTGTGTTTTTTGTCACAAGCGCTATTTTATTTATCGCTTTTGTAATATTAATTTGGTCGGTGAAAAATGAAGAAAGGGAAGAGGAGCAGCAACGCTTAAGTACAACACACTAAATCTATCAAGAGTGCTAGTTACAATTCATCTAGTACTCTTTTTTCATTGACAAAAAGAGGAAAACGAAATAAATAATAGAATAATATATTTAAATAAAAAACTCTGGAGGAGTTGAAATAATGGTTCCAAACACACTAATTGAAGCATTAGGAATTGAAGTCGTTACATTAGAAGAAGGTTATGTTAAAGCGACAATGCCGGTTGATGGAAGAACGAGACAACCCCTTGGCTATTTACATGGCGGTGCATCAGTCGCCTTAGCTGAAACCGTTGCAAGTGTCGGTGCATTTCATCTTATTGATCAAGAAAAAGAAGCTACCTTTGGTCTCGAAATTAATGCCAACCACGTCCGCTCCAAACGAGATGGAATCGTAACAGCAGAAGGTCATGTACTTCACCGTGGCCGTACGACACAAATTTGGGAAATTAAAATTAAAGATGAAAATGATAAATTAATTTGTGTTTCAAGATGTACAATGGCGGTTGTACCGAGACGGGCTGAATAATTCATCTTTAAACAGGTTAAAAAGCACCCGGTCTATAATGACAAGGTGCTTTTTTAATATAAATGACGGATCTCATCAGCATTTTACCAATAATAAGGATAACCACCATAAAACGGACTATAAAATGGCGGGTATACGGCATATGGTGGATAGAATGGTCTCGGTGGACCAAAAAGTGCGCTACCTAAGAAACCTCCTAGTAACCCTCCAATAAAAGGGCCCGGTCCAAAGAACAAACGTCTATCACCCCAAGGTACTCTTCTTTGATGCATCACTAAGGCTACCTCCTTCGTACTTTTTGAAAGCAAAGAAATTTGCACTTTTTAAGGCAAAAATCTTGGATATATATGTGCATATCCTTGCTATATTACTTAGTATGCGAAGGTAGCCCTTTTCGCATGGGCATTTGTTGGGGTTCACAAATTAAATCATTCAACGCTCATACGAAACGACCATAGCTAAATTGAAAACAATGTAAAAATCCAATTCAAATGTGTCATTAAACCTTGATAATCATTCCCTAAATCTTCTGGGAATTTAACAGTAATGTCTGAAAAAGTGTTTATATGAGAGCTATGTAAACAGATCTTGCGCTGGTTTGTCTGAAGATGCGGTTATATGAGCCAGCTATAAACAGATCTTGCGCTGGTTTGTACGAAGTAGTGGTTATATGAGCCGGATGTAAACAGATCTTTCGTAGTTTCTTGTGAAGAAGTGTTTATATGAGGGGGCTATAAACAGTTCTTTCGGTGTTTTGCGTAAAGAAGTGGTTATATAAGAGCTCTGTAAACAGTTCCTTCGTTGTTTTGTCTGAAGATGTGGTTATATGAGAGCTCTGTAAACAGTTCCTTCGTTGTTTTGTCTGAAGATGTGGTTATATGAGAGCTCTGTAAACAGTTCCTTCGCTGTTTTGTCTGAAGATGTGGTTATATAAGAGCTCTGTAAACAAATCCTTCGCTGTTTTGTCTGAAGATGTGGTTATATAAGAGCTCTGTAAACAGATCCTTCGCTGTTTTGTCTGAAGATGTGGTTATATGAAGGTTCTGTAAACAGATCTTTCGTAGTTAACTCTAGTTGTTCAGTTTTACCACTCTAAATCTCTACCATTTCATTTCTCGAACTCACTTATTTTCCCCTTAAATATTGTTTCTCCTGTTGAATCCGTAATGGTTAAATCTAAAGCTTCATACAATTTATCCGATCCAGCTTTTTTATATGTTCTATTAGCTCTCTATAAAGAACGGCACCCATCCTTCCAATAAAAAAGACATAAAGATAAGATTTTTCTCCTTACCCTTATGTCCTCAATTATTAATCTTCTACCTGTACCGTAGTTTCTTCCACCACGACACTTTTCTTCTTATAATCTGGATGTAGTTCGTAATATTCTTTTAACTCATCTTCTACCATCGTATCTGCCACAGGTGCGTTATTTCGGTAAGCAGCTCGGCAAATAACATGGGCTGCAACGGGTGCTGTTAAAAAGACGAAGAAGATTCCAAGTATTAAACGTATACTAAAATAACCATCAGACATTAAAAAGAACAATAAAGTCCCGGTTAAAACACATAAAACACCTAAAGTTGAACTTTTTGACGCAGCGTGGGATCTCGTATAAACATCCGGTAACCTTACGAGACCAACAGCTGCTAATAAACTAATGACCGAACCAATTAAAATAAAGATTGCTGTAATTATTTCAGTTATCCCGTTCAATTACAACACTCCTTTCAATAAACCGAGCAAAGGCAATTGTGCCAATAAATGAAAGGATACCAATTAATAACATCAAATCAAAAAATGCTCGTGTATGAAATAAAACAGAAAAAATACCGATACTTGCAATTAAATTAATCCCAACTGAATCCAAAGCTTGAATCCGGTCCGCACTAGTAGGGCCTTTTACAACCCGATATAAATTTAATAAAATCGTCAACGCTAAAAGGCAAAGTGATATAAATAAAACTGTTTTAAACATTATCTTCTCGTCACATCCTTAATGGCCTTTTCAAATAAAGCCTTAGATTTCATGACTGATTCTTTAGACTCCGGCATATGGAGGGCATGAACATATAAATTTTTATGGTCTGGAGTGACATCCATAACGACAGAGCCTGGTGTTAAACAAATTAATAACGATATCAATGTAATTTCTAAATCACTTCGAAGATCCGTTTCAACTTTGAAAATAGCTGGTCTTACATGTACTTTTGGACGAATTACATGTTTTAAAACAAAAATGGCCGACGTGATTAATTCCCATATAAAGATTAAAAATAACTTAACAATCGCGATAAATGTAAATATATAAAATGACTGTTTAAAAAATCTACGCATACAAAATAAAATAAACAATCCGACAAAGTACCCACTCAAGAAGTTTAAAAAGTTCATTTCATCTTGAAGGAACATCCATAAATAAGCGATAAATATATTTACTAAAACTTGATAAGCCACTCTGTCACCCCCTACTTCAATACCGCATCTATATAAAGACTTGGATTTAACAACTGTTCTGCTGCTTCAGCAACATAAACTTGAATACCTTCCGCACCTAAACCCAATGCCAAACTGAAGATTAATAGTAATGCTATCGGAAAAATAAGACCCTTCGTCGAACCTTTTTCCTCTTCTTCTGTTAAAATTGTTTCACCCCAGAACGCATTCATGAACAATTTGATCATCGAAAATAGAATGAATAAACTTGCCAGTAATCCAATCCCACCAAGCCAGAAATATCCAATTTCAAATGTGCCTTGGGTGATGAAAACTTTACCGAGAAATCCGCTCAATGGAGGAATCCCCACCATCGATAATGCTCCAATAAAAAACATCCAGCCAAGGGCAGGGTGACGACGAATTAAACCACTTATCTCTCTTAAATTACTCGTTCCTGTAAGTAAAATAATCGTTCCTCCGATTAAAAAGACGAGTGCCTTAATAATCATGTCATGAATTAAATAATAGATAGAACCCATTAAACCAGCTTCCGTCATCGAAACTAGTCCGGCAACAATAAAACCAACACTAATAATGACATTATAGGTCAATATTTTACGAACATCCATAAACCCTGCTGCACCTAAGGCACCGAGGATCATCGTAACCGCTGCGAGAATCCCAATAATTAAATGAGTTACTTGTGGTTCATGATAAAAGATAAGTGTAAACATGCGGAAAATCGCATAAATCCCAACTTTAGTTAATAGAGCTGCAAAAATTGCCGCAATGGCTGTCGGTGGTACACTATAAGACCCTGGAAGCCAAAAGAACAGTAATAATCCTGCCTTTAGACTAAATACAATTAAAAATAGTAGTGCAACGGTCGTAATGAGGCCGTCTTGACCCGCTTCGGCAATTCTGCTTGATAAATGGGCTAAGTTCAGTGTGCCTGTTATGGAATAAAGGTACGCAACACCAAACAAGAAAAATGCCGATGACACGATATTAGTAAACACATATTTTAATGATTCCCGGAGTTGCTTTTTCCCTCCGCCTAAAGAAATCAATACATAAGAAGCAAGTAAAAACACTTCAAAGAAGACGTATAAGTTAAATAAGTCCCCAGTTAAAAAGGATCCATTTACCCCAACAATTAAAAATAAAAATAACGGATAAAAATACAATTTTTCGTTTTTCTCACCAATGGAACGAAACGCATAAATTAAACAACAAAACGCTACGATACAAGTGGTAAGAACGAGTAAAACACTAAACATATCCCCAACAAAACTAATCCCAAACGGAGCTTCCCAACCACCGAGTTGCAACGTTTGAATTCCGTCATCAAGAATTTGATTCATAATGTTGAGCGTTATTAGTCCACTTGCTGCAATTGCAAATAAACTAAGCGCTCTTTGTAAAATAATATTTTTTGGAAAGATAATCAGTACCATTCCAACAATAAGTGGAATGATGACTGGCATTATTAATAAATTATTCATATTCATTTCCCCTTAACTTTTCCATATCATCAGTTCCATTAACTTTGAAGGAACGGTAACTTAACACTAATACAAAGGCTGTAACAGCAAAGTTGATTACTATCGCTGTTAAAATTAAGGCTTGTGGTAAAGCATCTGTAAAACCGACTTTACCTTCACCTAATAATGGTGCATTTCCAGTTTTTAAACCACCAGAAGTAATAATTAATAAGTTGACAGAGTGGCTAATGAGTGAAGATCCAAGAACAATACGCAGTAACTGTCTTGATAAAAGTAAATACGTTCCAATAGTCACTAAAATCCCGATGACAATTGCTATTACAAATTCCATATTACCGATCCTCACTTATACTTAAGATGATATTCACCGCTGTACCAATAACAGCTAAGGCAACTCCTGTATCAAAAATTAATGCAGAAGTTAGTTCAGTTTCACCGAAAACAGGTAATTCGAAATACCCGAAGGCTTGTGTTAAAAATTCCTTACCAAACACAACCCCTCCGAGCCCTGTACATACGGCAAGTAAAACTCCGATTGCTGTTAATTTTTTAAAATCGATTCGAATATTTTCCCGAACCTTTTCAATATCAAAAGCAAGGTAAAGGAGGACGATGGCCGCTGCGGTGCTCAACCCTCCAATAAAACCACCACCAGGATTATGGTGTCCGTTCATAAATAAATAAACCGAAAAAGTAAAAATAATCACAACCGCTACTTTCGTAACACTTTGTAATATAACATCATTTGGTTTCATTAGATTGTTCCCTCCTTCTTGAACCTTGACGAATTAATACATAAACACCTAATCCGGCAATTGCTAATACGGATATTTCTAACATCGTATCAAAACCACGGAAATCAACTAAAATGGCATTTACGATATTTTTGGCTCCCGCAAGTTCATAAGATTTCTCAAAGAAATAAGATATGGGCTCGAACACTTTATGACCAAAGGCAGCCAATGCGAGAATTGTCACCGTTGCTCCCATAGCTAATGAAATAATTAGATTTGTTAATTTGAATGAGATTTTCCCAATATTTTTCTTTAACTTTGGCAAGTGATAGAAACATAATAGGAATAAAACGGTTGTAACTGTTTCTACGACAAATTGCGTTAACCCTAAATCTGGTGCTTGGAATAAAACGAAGAACATTGAAACGAAATAACCAATCGCACCAAGAGTTACAATTGCTGTAATGCGATGACTTGTAAACAACACAACGAACGCTGCTAAAACAATACCAATAACAATGGCTATATCAAACAATTCGATTGGTGCAAATTTGGAAAAGTCAAATTGGAATCCGTATAAAGTTATAAAAGAACCCATTAGTAAAAGTACAAAAAACGCAAAAATATAAACTAAATATTGACGAAGTGAACCCGTCATATAACGATTTGTAACATTTTGCGAAAACTGCTCCGTTCCTGCTAGGCTTTGATCATAAAAATGATTCAATGTTAGCCTGTATGGATAGTTGTTAAATAGTTTAACCCAACCTTTTAATGTCTTATAAAGTAAAATTCCTACAACAACAACGCCAATTGTCATCCATAATTCAAGATTAACTCCATGCCAAGCGGAAATATGAAAATCACTAGCGTTAATTTGCATCATCGGTAATACAGCAGCTAATGCAGGAATTAATATATACTCACCTAAAACATTCGGGAAGAAGAACACTAGTACAACAATTAACCCTAAAATAATAGGTGATACTAGCATCCCAAACGGTGCTTCATGAACTTTCCTCGTTAACTTCTCTGGACGAAACTTTCCTGTAAATGTTTTAAAAACTAAAATCATACAATAAACGAATGTAAATACACTAGCGACCCATGCGATGATTGGGAATAATAAGCCGAATTGTTCAAGTCCAAAAACGCCTGCATTTGCCACATCATTTACACCCGCAAAAAACATTTCTTTACTTAAAAAACCGTTGAATGGTGGTAATCCAGCCATAGAAAAGGCGCCAATAACAGCGATTGTGAATGTAATTGGCATCACATGCATTAACCCGCCTAGACGTCTAATGTCACGGGTACCTGTTTCATGGTCAACGATACCGACAACCATAAATAAACTTCCTTTAAACGTTGAGTGGTTAAATAAATGGAATATGGCAGCAAATGTTGCCGCTGAAAAAAGGATGCCATTTTCACTTTGCCCAAAGTAAACCGCTAAAGATCCAATCCCTAATAAGCTCATAACTAAACCTAATTGGCTAATTGTAGAAAAGGCAAGTAGAGCCTTTAAATCCGTTTGTCTAATTGCATTAAACGAACCATAGAATAAAGTAACGATTCCCACACCAGCTACAAGCCAGAACCAAGATGCACTGCCAGCAAATATCGGTGTTAATCTTGCAACAAGATAAATCCCTGCTTTAACCATTGTTGCAGAATGCAAATAGGCACTGACAGGTGTTGGTGCTTCCATCGCATCTGGTAACCAAATGCTAAATGGAAATTGTGCAGATTTCGTAAAAGCACCGAGTAATACAAGAACGAGCGCTGTTATAAATAAACTATGGTTAGTAATTTCGCCAACATTCGCAATCATTTCCCTGATACTGTACGTTTCAGCCATTAAAATAAGCATAATAAAACCAGCTAGCATTGCTAGTCCACCAAATACTGTTATAAGTAATGACTTTAAGGCTCCGTAACGGGAGTTTTTCCGTTCAAACCAATAACCAATTAGTAAGAAGGATGATATACTTGTTAATTCCCAGAATCCATAAAGTATTAAAATATGATCTGAGAAGACAAGCCCTAACATTGCCCCCATAAACATTAATAAATAAATATAAAAATTATGTAACTCTTCCCGTTCCTTTGATAAATAATAAATGGAATAAAGAATTACAAGGGTTCCAACGCCGGAAATGAGTAATCCAAATAGGAGACCAAGGCCGTCAATATAAGTGGTGATATTAATATTTAATGACGGAATCCAAGGGAGTATGTATTCTCGTGTGTCACCTTTTGCAACAATTGGTATATATTGGAGCAAATAGAGAAAGATGGTTAACGGAACAAATAAAACGAACCACCCTGTATGAATGCGCTTATTTATGTATTTAAATAAAAACGGAACTATAATTGCAAATAGAAATGGTAAAAATAGTATTATGTAGAACGAATTCAAAATCAGCCCTCCTAAGTAACTGGATTTTCTCAAAAATTTTTCTGTAACCGCATAAATCAAACGTATATTTTAGAATTGAATTGACTCTTTGTGTGACATACGATATAGTCTTACATAGTTTAATAGAGACTCTTACTATTATGCCTGAGGTGAATTGTTTTTATGACAAGCATGTATAATGAAAGCATTCTCGTCTGTGTTTATTATGGTCCAAATGGTGAAAGACTTATCAAGCGTGGTTGTAAGCTTGCCAAAATGATAAAGGCTCCTTTATATATTTTAACCATCGATCATAAACCATTCGATGAACTGGATGCCGAAAAAGTTTTTTATATTGAACAATGGAAAAAGCTCGCCGATGAACATAAAGATGCACACTTTATTATGAAAGACAACGAAAAACGTCCCGTTTCTAAAGTGATTGCAGAAGTTGCACGCAAAAAAAATGTGACGCAAATTGTTCTCGGGCAAACTGCGCAAAGTCGCTGGCAACAAATTACAAAAGGTTCAATTATCAATGATTTATTACATGATATTCCTTTTGTTGATTTGCATATAATTTCCGTTGCTCGTTACATTCGCAATGATGAAGGTATATATGAAAAAGGTGTACGTGCTTACCTCATCAAAGACGGTAATCAATATAAATTGAGCTTTAATCATACGAAAGATTCCGAATACGAAGGTATCTTTTTTAAAGAAATTGGAACGGATTTTGACAATGGGTTATTCCGCTTCATGAAAGGTACAGAAACCCTTCAAGTTCAAGTTAGTGATGGAATTGTCACTGATTTTACAAATGTTGATGTTAGTTCTGCGATGAGTTTAAATGAAGAAGATTAATATTCGTTAAAATAACCATGATAGCTGTCCAGCATAAATTATGCTGGATAGTTTTTTATAGGTTTACATCTACTTTTATTGGTAATTTATCATTTTTCTCAATTCCAATGTACTTTAAAGTTTCTGCTGTTGAATTGTGATTAAATATTGATTTTATTAAAGAAATCGCCACGCCTTTATAGTATGCATGGTAACCGAATGTTTTTCTTAAAGTTGTTGTTCCTATTTTTTCAGAAATCCCGACCTCTTTAGCAGCATTATTTATAATGCGATAGGCTTGTTGCCGTGTGATTGGTTGGTTATGATTTTTCTTCGATTTAAAAAGATAATCATCACTTTCACATTCATTTTTCGACAAGTATTCTAATAATGCTTCTTCAACTTTACTATTCAAATAAAAAGTTTTTACTTCACCAGTTTTCTCGTCTATAATCTCTAGGAATTCACTCATCTTCGTTCCATCCCAAATATCGGATACTTTTAAATTTAGTAGATCATTGAGTGAAATCCCTGTATTGATGCCGAGTACAAACAATAATAGGTCCCTTGTTGAATGACTTCCAATGACCCTTTTCATTTTTTGGATAGTTTCAATATCCCGTATTGGATTGACATATTCCACGAAGAAACCCCTCCGTTAATGTTACTAAAATAAAGTATAACATCATTTGTGTAACATAACAAAACTTTTTTACGATAAAATTTTATTTTTTTAACATTTTTTTCTACGCAAATTTGCAAAAAAAGTCCTTCTTTCACTGAAATTAAGTGAAGAAAGACTTTTTCTTTTTTAAGAATTCAATTGTAAATCTTTTATTATATCTTTAAGTGTATTTACAGAGTGAGAAAATTTCTCCTGTTCCTCATCATCTAGATTCATCTCAATGATTGTTTTTATACCATTACGCGTCACAACAGCTGGAACACCGATAAACACATCTTCATGTCCATATTCACCATCTAAATAAGTAGATATAGTTACGACGGAATGCTCATCACCTAATACCGCTTTCGTTAAACGTACAAGTCCCATGGCAATTCCGTAATAGGTAGCTCCTTTTTTCTCAATAATTTCATAAGCTGCATTACGTACATGTATAAATATATCATCTAAATCTTCTTTTTTATATTGTGGATTCTTTGCCATCCATTCTTTAATCGGAACAACTCCAATGCTAGAATTACTCCAAACTGGAAGTTCGGAATCACCGTGTTCCCCAATGATATACGCATGAATATTTCTCGTATCTATATTAAAATAATGACCAAGCATATAACGAAAGCGTGCAGTATCTAGAATTGTACCAGAACCAATGATTCGCTCCTTCGGAAGACCTGAAAATTTCCATGTTGCATATGAAAGAATATCTACTGGATTCGCCGCAACAAGGAAAATCCCATTGAAACCACTCTCCATAATCTCGCCAACGATTTCTTTATAAATTGCAGTATTTTTCTCAGCAAGATCAAGTCTTGTTTCACCAGGCTTTTGTGGTGCTCCTGCTGTTAAGACAACGATATCGGCATTTTTACATTCAGAATAGTCCCCAGAACGTATTTTCAAATGAGAAGGAGCGAAAGGAAGACCGTGATTTAAGTCCATCGCATCCCCTTCAGCTTTATTTTTATTCACATCAATAAGTACAAGTTCACCTTGGATACCTTGATTTAATAAGGCAAAAGCATAACTCGAACCTACTGCACCTGTTCCTACCAAAACAATTTTATTAATTTCTTTTTGCATTATGTATTATCCTACTAAAACAGATTTATTTTATTTTTCCCTTTTTTTCATCTTAATCATCTTTTTTTATGATGGCAAAGAAATCTTCATATTATTTATTTGTGAAAGACTTCACATATAATATAACAAAATTGGATTGTGTGTAATGGTAAAAATGCAGCGATACTGCCAAAGGTTGCTGTTATAAACAGAACTAAAATGGACGGATCTAAAGCTCCTTTTTCATATAAATCCCATTTAACACGGGTTTGATATTCTACTGGCTTTTTCGGAAGCAAGACTTAAAGCAAGTATTCCCAAACCTGCACAAAGTAAAAATAACCAAAAATATGAAATGTGGTCTACAAGTAAAAGACCTAAGGACGGGCCAGCAGCTAATGCAATATTTCCGGAAAGACCAAAATAACCAATCCCTTCCCCCCTTCTTGAAGAAGGAATTATATCTGTCACAATTGTACCCGTTGCAGTCGTAGATAACCCCCATCCGATTCCTTGAATGATTCTCATAACAAATAAAAAGAGAATTCCTGTCGCAATGCTAGAAGATCCTATTGAAAGAATAAAAATACTTAAGCCTGTTAAAAATACCATTCTCCTTCCCCTTGTTTCTAACCAATGTCCAGCAAAGGGGCGAATAATCAATGCAGAAAAGGTAAAAATCCCTATTATAAAACCGATAAATTGCTCGTTTCCACCTAAGTATGTAACAAATAAAGGGATTGTTGGTAACGTTATTTGAAAGGATAAAAAGATAAATAAATTTGCCACACAAATAAGAACGAAATCTTTCGTCCATATTTTTTTCTTTATTACTGTTTGTCTTTCTCCTGACACCTCTAACTTCGCCATTGGAATCCTTCCCTTAAAAAATGTTCTCATTAAAATAAAAATAATACACTAGCTATGTTAATATTTGACCGAAAAACATTTTCAAAATAATATAAATTAATATTCAAATTTTTATAAAATATTTAGATTTGCTTTTACAATACAGTGAAAAGGGGCTATTTGCAAGAGATTAATTCCGAATTAGTTTTGTAGTTAAATAAACACCTGCCATTAAAACGACAGGTGTTCAATAAGACAAATTGATATATTATTAAGCCAATGATTCTTCCTTTTTGTTACTAAAGAAATGCTTCATTGCATAAAACACATCTGGTTTTTGTCGAAGCACATGGTAACGGAATCGTTCATCATCAATATTTCGATACGCAGACATTAACGTACTATGACGATTATATTGGTTTACTTCTCCATAACAGAACATATTGGATAAATCCATCAATTCATTAACAAGTTTCACACATCGTGGATTATCGGATGTTAAATTATCACCATCGGAGAAATGGAATGGGTAAATGTTATACTGGCTTGGAGAGTATTTTTGATGGATTAATTCGATTGCTTTCCGATAAGCTGAGGAACAAATGGTTCCACCACTTTCTCCTTTCGAGAAAAATTCCTCTTCCGTAACAACTTTTGCTTCTGTATGATGTGCAATAAATTCAATTTCAACCTTTTCATATTTTGTTCTAAGGAACCGAGTCATCCAGAAGAAAAAGCTTCTTGCCATATACTTTTCCCAAATCCCCATCGAACCACTTGTATCCATCATCGCTAAGACGACAGCCTTTGATTCGTAGCGAATTTTTTCATTCCAAGTTTTAAACTTCAAATCTTCTGGATAAATTGGGTGGAAACTTGGATTTCCTTTTAATGCATTTCGTTTAAAGGCGGAGATTAATGTTTTCTTTTTATCAATATTGCCCATTAATCCTGTTTTACGAATATCATTAAATTCAATATCTTCAACGATTAATTCATGATCGTCTTTCTTTTGTAAGTTAGGAAGTTCTAATTCTTTGAAAAATGCTTCTTCTAATTCAGCTAAAGACACTTCCGCTTCATAATAATCTTCACCTGGTTGATCGCCCGCTCCTGGTCCTTGACCTGCACCCGGCTGGGCAGAACCATCTCGAGCAACAACATCACCAACGTTACTGTCCCCATCCCCTTGGCCAACATGTTTATTTTTATCATAGTTATAACGAATTTTATACTCATCTAACGAACGGATTGGGATTTTAACGACCTTTTTTCCATCAGATAAAATAATATTCTCTTCGGATACTAAATCTGGCAAGTTCTTCTTAATGGCCTCTTGCACTTTTTCTTTGTGCCTTTGTTGGTCTTCATGGCCTTTTCGATGGAGGGACCAATCCTCTTGAGAAATTGTAAACTGATGTTTATTCATACTATTCATCTTTTTCCCTCCTTTAACTTTTAGTCACAACTTCCAAACCTTTGCATATGATATACTGTGTGTCTACATAAAGAATAAAACTACAAACATGCTAGACACAAATGGATTCACAAAAACATTTTGGACAAGTAGAACGTCAATAGTAATTAAAATCAAAATACAAATCGTCATCCTTGCTTTTAGAAATAATTAACCTTCACTTATTCGTTCAATCTATTGGCATCTTCCATTTACTAGTAAAAAATAATAGCTTTTCTGTATTACTTTATACTATGCAGAGAAAGAGTAAAAATTTACTGTAAGCAAATTTTTATATAAGAAAAGACTCGCCCTTTGGCATGTATTGTGACAAAACCAAATACGCAAGTCGTACATATTTGTTTATAAATATAAATTTTTAATTATTATTAAAAAATAGTCGATGAAAACTCATCGACTATTTTATTTTAAAACTTTAATTCTAAATTTTTTCTCATAATTATGTGGCTTTTCACATTATCGATTCAATAGACTTCCAACATAACGTAATAATTCATTAGCTGATGTAGAATTGTAACCATATTCATCAATGAGACGCGCCACCACTTCATTAATTTTCTTCAATTGTTGCTCGTCTGGCGTTTTTGTTGATGTTGTAATTTTTACGACATCCTTCAAATCTGCAAACAGTTTTTTCTGAATCGCTTCACGTAAACGGCCATGGGAATTATAGTCAAAACGCTTGCCTTTCCGAGCATATGCAGAAATACGAATTAAAATTTCTTCACGAAATGCTTTTTTCGCATTTTCAGATATACCAATTTGTTCTTCAATGGAACGCATTAATTTCTCATCTGGATTAATTTCTTCGCCAGTTAGCGGATCCCTTAATTTCGATTTATTACAATAAGCCTCCACGTTATCTAAATAGTTATCCATTAATGTTTTCGCTGATTCCTCATAAGAATATACGAATGCTTTTTGAACTTCCTTTTTCGCAATTTCATCGTATTCTTTACGAGCTAAACTAATAAAGTTTAAATATTTTTCTTTTAATTCATCCGTAATGGATGGGTGTTGGTCAAGACCATCTTTTAAGGATCGAAGTACATCTAGAGCATTGATACTGTTTACCCCTTTGCGAATAATTGTTGAAGATATTCTATTGATGACATAACGCGGGTCAATACCACTCATTCCTTCATCCGAATATTCTTTTTTCAATTCTTCAACATCCATTTGACTAAATCCTTCGACAATCTGCCCGTCGTATAGACGCATCTTTTTAATTAAATCAACATCGCCACGTTTTGGTTCTTTTAATCGTGTTAAAATTGTAAACATCGCAGCGATTTTTAATGTATGTGGTGCAATATGAACATCCGCAACATCACTTTCACGAATCATTTTTTCATAAATTTTTTCTTCCTCGGAAACTTTTAAGTTATAAGGAATTGGCATTACAATAATCCTTGAATGGAGAGCTTCATTTTTCTTATTCGAAATAAAGGAGCGGTATTCAGTTTCGTTTGTGTGGGCCACAATCAGCTCATCGGCTGAAATTAACGCAAACCTGCCAGCTTTGAAATTCCCTTCTTGGGTGAGTGACAGTAAATGCCATAAAAACTTTTCATCCAACTTTAACATTTCTTGGAATTCCATCATACCCCGGTTCGCCTTATTTAATTCACCGTCAAATCGGTATGCTCGTGGGTCTGATTCTGATCCGTATTGGGCAATGGTTGAAAAGTCAATACTACCAGTTAAATCTGCAATATCTTGTGATTTCGGATCGGACGGGCTGAAAGTACCAATACCAACTCGGCGGTCTTCTGAGAAAAAGATTCGCTCGACTAACACATCTTCAATCCGTCCATTATATTCTTCTTCTAACCGCATCATATTAAGCGGTGATAAATTCCCTTCAATCCGTATTCCATATTCTTGATAAAAATCTTCCCTTAAATGAGGGGGGATGAGATGGAGTGGATCCTCATGCATCGGACAACCTTTAATTGCAAAAACCGCTCCACGTTCCGTTCTTGTATATTGCTCTAAGCCGCGCTTTAATAATGTAACTAATGTTGATTTACCACCACTTACAGGTCCCATTAATAAAAGTATTCTTTTTCTAACATCTAATTTTTTTGCTGCAGGATGAAAATATTCTTCAACTAAACGTTCCAAAGCTTCTTCTAAACCGAATAATTCATGACTAAAAAACCGATATTTCTTTCCTGATTCTGTTTCTTCTACACCTGCATCCTTAATCATATTATAAATACGTGAATGAGCAGACTGGGCAATCCAAGGTTTTTCCTTTAATAATTCTAAGTAATCCGCAAACGTGCCTTCCCACTTTAACTTTTCTTCTTCCTCGCGGAACCGAGCAATTTTATCTAAAATTCCCATATAGAACCTCCTCTTTTCAATTCGTCAGGAACACCGTAACATTCACAATACTCCAGTAATCTTAGCAACGATACATGAAACAATAGAGGTTGCTAAGAGCTTTTCTTAACTAAACTTATATGAACATGCATGACAAAAAATGATTAATCTGAGATAAAAATTATTTTGTTTAATTGGGAATGGTAATATATAGAATTTTCTATAGAAAAAGAAAATATAAAATGTTATAGTATATTTACACACTTATTAATCTAAAGCATTATTAATGAAAGTTTTTATAGGGATAGTTTTAAATGTTGAGGTGAAATTTTTAGATTCGGCCAAAATGTGCAGTAACATTTAGGGAGGGATTTAATTGGAAACTTTTCTAATTATAGTTGTAGCACTTGCATTTCTAGTGGCAATTTTCACTGCAGGATATGAGGATAAGCCAAAGGATTTTGATCAGATTAAATAATTGACACGTCTTGATTATGGTTAAAATCGCACATTAATTATGTAAAAAACTTTTTACCTACAAAGATGTACATATATGTAAATAGAGCTACCCTAATTGTTATTGTATCGTTGGGTAGCTCTAGAAAAAATCAGAGCACTATTGAAATGCTCTTTTTACCGTTTATTTAAGCCTTGATTTTTCACATAATCTTGCATGTACATTCGACTTTGTTTTTCAAAGGTTTTAGCAACCTGACTTGTCCAAGTATCGTTTCGTTTTCCATTTGTTCGCTTAATATAATATTCTTGAACGGTTTTATTATAGTCTTCTAATTGATTAATGTATTCAGACTCATTTTGTTGATAGCCATTTTCACTATAAACATGCTCTAATGGTAATCGCGGCTTTTGTTGATTAATTTTTACAGGATAACCAACAACCATTCCGAATAAAGGAATCACTCGACTTGGAATGTCTAATATTTCGTTTACTGCATTTAAATCATTTCGTATACCACCAATATAACAAATTCCAAGTCCCATTGATTCTGCAGCTAATGCGGCATTTTGCGCAGCAATCGTCGCATCGATTACACTAACCATAAATTTCTCTGTACTTTCAATTGATGGAATAACATCGCTCTTCTCCATTTCACCGATTACTTCATGACGATGTAAGTCAGCACAAAAGACGAATAAATGCCCACAATCAGCCACATACATTTGATTTCCTGCAATTTCAGCTAATTGTTTCTTTTTCTTATAATCAGTCACACCGATAATTGAAAATGCTTGTACATAACTTGATGTTGAGCCAGCTTGTGCACAACGAACAATAGTTTCAATCTGTTCTTTTGTTAAAGGACGATTTTCGAATTTTCTTACAGATCGATGCGCTAAAATTGTTTCTACGACTTTATTCATGTAGTCTCCCCCTTGTTATCTCACTATAATTTTAGTTAAACAAAGGTTTATTTATAATGCAAGGAGAAAACATTTGTGGAATCTTCGTTTCAGATTGGATTTTTTATATTTAGCTAATAGTGTTCGTATAAAAAAGTGCTTCGGCATATTTCTGAATTTCGGCTTTTTGGTATTTGTAAAAGACAGTTCTTAGCATTGGGCTTTGAACTTTGTCCTTTACCCTAAC
>NZ_JAACYS010000003.1 GCF_009996845.1 Pallidibacillus pasinlerensis
CTTAAGTCAAATAACTTTACATATAAATTTTTATATTGTAATATAAAAATGAAAATAAAATAAAGGTTCATCTTCGGGGCAGGGTGAAATTCCCGACCGGCGGTATTAAGGAAAATATGTTCCTTTAAGCCCGCGAGCCTTTTGAAAGATAAAGGCAGGATTTGGTGAGATTCCAAAGCCGACAGTAAAGTCTGGATGGGAGAAGATGGAGGTTTCGATTTATGTGGTAATACCTATCTTTATTTTGATATAGGTGTACTATATTTATTTGTCATACCTTAAATTCTCCCCGAAGAAAATATTTCTTCGGGTTTATTTTTTGGCAAATTATACAAGTATGATCGAAACCAAGTCTCCCTCTTCTTACGATGAATCAAAAAGGAGAGAGGAAAAATGAAAAAATTAGGAGTAAAAGCTTTTGTAGCAATTGGAATGTTAAGTGCCATTGCCTATGTATTAATGTTACTTAACTTCCCGTTGCCAATGTTCCCGACTTGGCTAAAAATTGACTTTAGTGATGTACCAGCCCTTGTTGGTGCTATCATTATGGGACCTGTTGCAGGTATACTTATTGAGTTAATTAAAAATATCCTTGACGTAATCTCAACAGGTTCAGAAACAGGTGTACCGGTTGGTCATATCGCGAATTTCACAACTGGATTATTATTCGTTTTACCAACTTATTATGCTTACAAAAAGGTACAATCGAAAAAAGGTGTTATTACAGGATTAACAGTTGCAACAATTATTACTACACTAGGAATGAGTGTACTTAACTATTTCGTATTCTTCCCAATGTATAGTATATTCATGGGATTTGAAGTTCCGAAATTAATGGTTGTAATTGCAGTAGCGCCATTTAATTTAATTAAATGTATTATGATTTCGATTGTATTCTATGTACTTTATAGCAAAATGCAAGATCGAATTGCAAAAATGCGCCAAGCATTTTAATTTGATAAAAAGGCTTTCCGATGGGTGAAATCTCATCGGAAAGCCTTTTATTCTAGTAGAATACATATAAATATTTAAGTTACTCATCATATTTAAGTAAACTATTCAAACTTGTCTGGATCTCCATCGAAAGGTTCGTCACTTACACGAATCGACTCTGTAGGACAACCATCAAAAGCGTCCATCATATCTTCCTCTAATATTTCAGGGATTTCCGCAGTTCCAGTATTATTATCTAAAATACAATAGGCAATGCCTTCGTCATCATAGTCAAAAATATCTGGAGCTGTAGCACCACATGCACCACATGCGATACAAGTTTCTTTATCTACTATTGTATATTTTGGCATTAACGTTACCTCCAATAGTTTATTCTAGGTGTTTGATTGGAAAAAAGTCTAAAATATTGCATAACATTATTATTTTAAGTCTAATAAGTATACTTTTCAACAGAAATGAGGTCTTCTAAGGACGTATAATCATAAATTTAACAAAATAGACAAACACTAATGAAATTATTTGTATGATAAACTTTTATAAATTCATGATAAAATAAACTTAGGTGATATGTTGTGAACTTTTTAACTGTTATTATTTTATATTGTATTTCTTGTTTTAAAGGAGAACGTTCAACGAACGCAGTATATTATTTATTACAAGGGAAGAAGTCAGCACAAACTGTTCAAGATGCGGTTTGGTTCTCTTTAAAACATGTTTTTTCAATATATCCAGAATTAAAGAAGGAATTATTTCAAGAACACATTAACTTTTTAGTAAAACACAAGCTTGTTGAAATTAATGAAAAAACATGCCAAATTACAACTGCTGGTGAAGAAAAGTTATCTAACTACATTGAAAAGCAACCAATTCCTAAAAGTTTAGATGGTTGGAATTTTCAACATATAGATAAAAAGTTTTGGCAAAGACTTAGTCTTATCGTTCAAATTGTTTCGAATTGGGCAAATGGTGAAGGGAAGTTTATGCCAGTCCAACGTGATTATTATACACAAAGATGGGTTAAACGATGGTTATTTGATTGGAATACAACATATGATAAACAAACATTGACGAAGAAGCTTTATTTTGAGATAGAACATCTTTTATCTTATGCGGAAAGTAAAAAAGAAAATCCTGAACTTTTCGTTGCTCGTTTATCTGGCTATGAAAATCCGGGATTAACTATTTCGCAAATTGCACAACAGTATAAAATTGATGAGTATTATTATTTAATAATTTTTCGTAATTTCCTTCATTTTATGATTAAGTCGATTTCAGATTTTCGTAGTGACTATCCATTACTTTACTCAATTATTAAAAATGAACAACAGGAAATTGTTTTTACTGATTCAACGAGAAAAACTTTAAATTTATTAAGTATGAACAAATCGATAATAGAAATTGCACGGATACGAAACTTAAAGGTAAGTACAATTGAAGATCATATTGTTGAAATAGCTTTAATGGACGAAAAATTTTCCATCGATCAATTTGTCACACCGTCCATGCAAGATAAGATTCGTTCGGCTATAAATACATTAAATACAAGGAAATTAAAACGGATTAAAGAAGCAGTGCCTGATGCAGATTATTTTGCAATTCGTTTAGTTTTATCAAAATGGACCGAACAGAAATAGGTGAAGAAAATGAATCTAGAACAAATTTTACAAAAACATTTTTCGTTTAAAGCATTTCGTACAGGTCAAAAAGAGATTATTCAATCGATATTGGAAAACAAAAATACACTTGCATTATTACCAACTGGAACCGGAAAGTCTTTATGTTACCAGTTACCCGGTTATATTTTAGATGGAATCATATTAATTATTTCTCCATTACTCTCCTTAATGCAAGATCAAGTTGAACAAATGAAGTTAAAAGGTGAAAAAAGAGTAGTTGCGATCAATTCCTTTCTAACATTTGAAGAACGTAACTTCGTGTTAAACAATATCGAAAACTATAAATTTATATATATTTCACCTGAAATGTTGCAAAACGAACAAATTGCTTCGATCTTTCAAAAGGTAAAAATTTCTCTCCTAGTTATTGATGAAGCCCATTGTATTTCTCAATGGGGATATGATTTTCGCCCAGATTATTTAGAGCTTGGTAATGTCCGTAAGAAACTAGGGAACCCAGTGACACTTGCTTTAACAGCAACGGCAAAATTCGATGTTCGTAAAGATATTAAAAAATATTTATTTATGGAAGATGCTAAAGAATATATTTTTTCCATGGATCGACCGAACATTTCCATTCAAGTTGAAAAAATACGAGACTATCCAGAAAAGTTACAACGATTAATAGAATTAGTAGATAAATTACAAGGCCCAGGAATTATTTATTTTTCTAGTAAAAAGAAGGCAGATGAGGTTGCCCAATTACTTAATGAGAAAGGGTTATGTAAAGTCGCCTCTTATCATGCAGGTCTTGACCAAGAAATGAGAATACTACTTCAACAACAATTTTTATACAATCAAATTGATGTAATGTGTGCAACTAGTGCCTTTGGTATGGGAGTAAACAAAGAAAATGTAAGATATGTCATTCATTTTCATCCACCACTAAATATCGAGTCCTATTTACAAGAAATTGGTAGGGCTGGTAGAGATGGTAACGAAAGTATCGCCATAATGTTGTATTCCGAAGACGATTTTTTCTTACAGCAACAATTACTTGAAAATGAATTACCTAATGATACTCATATTGATGTCTTTACGGATTTGGTACGGTCTAGTAACAAAACGAATGATTTTTCGAGAAATCAACCGTATCCTGGTTACTCAGAAGTTCATTGGCGTATATTATGGAAATATTATGAGTCAAGTAATGGTGTGCATGAATTCCAATCGACAATGAAATCTTTTGTAAAAACTCGATTGCAAATAAAAAAAGAAAAATTACAAGAACTTATAAACTGGATACTAACAAACGGTTGTCGCAGGAAGAATATACTACACATTTTTGAACAAGAGGAAACTAAAAGGGTTTCAAACTGTTGTGATTTTTGTGGAATTGATTTTACCCGGTTTAAAAAACAAGAAAAGTTAAAATTAAGTGAAAAAACTTGGATGTGGAGGGATAGACTCAAATCAATTTTTCAAATTGAGGAGTTAAAATAATGAGAAAACAAAAAGAAATAATTGATCAATTAAGTGATCGTGAATTAATGATAAACTTTTATTTATCCCAAGGGATTATTTTAGTTACTGCTCTATCGTTAACTCCTTTTCTCTTCACTTCTTTTTCGGATTTATTTACCCTTTTTCGTTTTGAAAAAATAGGGCAAGTATTGTTCATCGGTAGTGGAGCAGGTTTAATTGTTGTTTTATTAGATTTATTACTAATGAAAATTTTACCCGAATCATACTTCGATGATGGAGGAATTAATGAACGACTTTTTACAAACCGTGGATTTTGGCAAATAATTTGGATTACCTTGTTAGTTGCTTTTTGTGAAGAGTTATTATTTCGAGGTGTAATTCAAACGAAATTCGGACTCGTAGCTGCAAGTCTTATTTTTGCAATTGTTCATTTTCGCTATCTAGCAAACAAATTTTTATTGACATATGTCGTGTTACTTAGTTTCTTTATTGGGTACATTTATGAGTATACAGGAAATTTAGCCGCCACATTTATGATGCATTTTGTTATTGATAGTTTGCTAGGTTTACTAATTTATTATAAAAGTGGCAATTAAAACACGCTAAACAGGAATAGGGGGTAGACCGATGAACAACCAAGACCAAGCAGAAAAGCTGAGAGAAGTAGTAAAGAATGAGACTATAGATGAGATAGATTTTACATCAAATTTACCACTTAGAAGTGAATATCATAAAAGGAAGAATAAAAAGAAGAAAAAGTCTAAAATAAAATATCCAATTATTAAACTTTTAGTCATTTTATTTTTGATGTTACCGGTCATTATTGGTATTTTCTATTTTTATCATTTATTTAATGCTGATTCTAATCCAGTATTTAAAAATCAGAAAAATGATTATTTCGACCAAGTTGAATTTGAATAATAGATATTTTGTTAGAATATGTCCGAAAGCAAGCCCATATGTTTAATATATAAATTGATGTATGGGGGGCTGATTAATTTGGACGAGCATATAAAAAATTTAGATAACTGGACGGACGAAGCTACGAAACAAATGTTACAAAATGTTGTGAAAAGAAAACGGAAATTCGATAAATTTGAAAAAAGACATTTAATCTTTTTATGGCTAACAATTTTAAGTTTTACTTTTTATGGGATTTTTCTTTACACAAAAATTTATATGCCATACTCATACTCCGCATCAATGATATTTTCTGCATTTTTATCTAATTCATATAATGTATATTTTATCGTTGTTTCATTTAGTTTATATGGCTATTTAACCGTTTTAAAGAAGAAAGTCGATAAATATGAAAAGGAATATCATGCCCTTCGCTGTGAAATTATCGATAAAGCACCTGATTTATGGAAAGGTGAAGCATGGGATAAACGACATATTGTTTTTGAAATGATGAAGAAACAATATGACATAAACTTGTATCATGAAAACAAATAAAAATGATTAAAATTTAAAACTTTATGGTCTCCAACTGTGAACCATTACTACTTTATTTTCATAACATGTTATGAGAAGTTTCAACAGTCAGGAGGCCAAATATATGCGATTAGAGCGGATTGGGGAAAATCAGATCAAACTTTTTTTGTCAATAGAAGAATTGACAGAACGTGGTCTCACAAAAGAGGACGTTGAAAAAAATTCATTAAAATGGCATGAACTATATTTTGATATGGTAAATGAAGTATATGACGAGTTTGATTTTAGTGTAGTTACTACACTACTTATTGATATATTAACAGTAAACCAACGAGAAATGGTCCTTTTATTTACGTTATATACGGATGATGGATTGTTTGTTGATGATGAAGATAATATTGAATATAGTATTGAGACTGAACAAGCTACTTGTTATCGTTTTATTGATATCGAGCATGTGATTCAATTTGCTAGACGTGTATCATACTTATATAAAGGCGGTACATTATTTAGTTATAATGATGAATATTTTTTAATAATTCCTCAAGATGAAGAAAATACTTTTCTAAAAGTAAGAACGATTATTTCAGAATATGGATTTTCATCAAATTTGTCCGTTACTTTTCTAATGGAATATGGAACTGAGATTATTAAAAGTTTTGCGGTCGATATAATAAACAAATATTTTTTAACAGCATGAGCTCGTTGTGACGAGCTTATTTTTTCTACTAAAAATTACAAGATATAATTAATATATTTGAGTTAAAACTATTAAAATATAACTATTTTAAATTTGTTTTTTGAAGTCGCTTTCATTTTCCTTGCAATAAAAAATTTTCAGTGTATACTAATGTTGAAGAAGGATGCTATCGTAATTAGGAGGTTTACAAATGACCACCCAAAAGGGTACTGAAAATATTACAAAAGATGTGAAAAACGATGATATTTTAACGTCCACTCAAAAAATAATTCATGAAGCATTAGAAAAACTAGGATACTCCGAAGAAGTTTACGAGTTATTAAAAGAACCAATGCGGACACTTATAGTAAAAATTCCTGTTCGCATGGATGATGGGAAAGTAAAGGTTTTTACTGGTTATCGTGTTCAACATAACGATTCAGTTGGACCTACTAAAGGTGGAATTCGTTTCCATCCAAATGTTACCGAAAGAGAAATTCAAGCATTAGCAATTTGGATGAGTTTAAAATGTGGTATAGTCAACGTCCCATACGGTGGAGGAAAAGGCGCAATTATTTGTGATCCTAGAACAATGTCAATCCGTGAATTAGAAGCATTAAGTAGAGGATATGTACGCGCTGTCAGCCAAATTGTAGGACCAACAAAAGATATACCAGCACCAGACGTTTTTACTAACTCACAAATAATGGCATGGATGATGGATGAGTATAGTAAAATTGACCAATTTAATTCGCCAGGCTTTATTACAGGGAAACCGCTTGTATTAGGGGGTTCACATGGACGTGAGTCGGCAACAGCCAAAGGAGTTACAATTTGTATTCGCGAAGCAGCGAAAAAGCGTGGCATAGACTTAAAAGGTGCTAGAGTAGTTGTACAAGGCTTTGGTAATGCAGGTGGCTATTTATCAAAGTTTATGCACGATGCAGGAGCAAAAGTTATTGGGATTTCTGATGCGTATGGCGCATTATATGATCCGGATGGTTTAGATATTGATTACTTATTAGATCGTCGTGATAGTTTTGGTACAGTTACAAATCTATTTAATAATACAATTACAAATAAAGAATTATTAGAATTAGATTGTGATATTTTAGTACCGGCTGCGATTGGTAATCAAATTACAAAAGAAAATGCTCACAATATTAAAGCGGATATTATAGTTGAGGCTGCTAATGGTCCGACAACGGCGGAAGCAACAGCAATTTTAACTGAACTCGGAAAGTTAATTGTGCCGGACGTACTTGCTTCAGCAGGTGGAGTAACAGTTTCATATTTTGAATGGGTACAAAACAATCAAGGTTACTATTGGTCAGAAGAAGAAGTAGCGGAAAAATTAGAAGATATTATGGTCCGTTCCTTCGAGAATATATATAATACAGCAAAGACAAGAAAAATTGATATGCGTTTAGCTGCCTATATGGCGGGTGTTAGAAATATGGCAGAAGCATGTCGTTTCAGAGGTTGGGTATAAAATTTAACTAATAAATAAGGTCAGACCGCACAATAGACAATGTCTAGTTATCTATTAACGTTAATAGCTAGATGTTGTATAATTGTGACAAGGTGTGACCTTTTTTTATATAATTGTTGTTTACATAGGAGGTATACAAAAGATGCAATATGAAGATTGTATCATTGTGGGTGGCGGTCCTTGTGGCTTAGCTGCTGCTATTTCATTACAAAACGTTGGAATTAATCCGTTAGTTATTGAAAAAGGAAATATTGTTGAAGCATTGTATCGTTTTCCAACACATCAAACGTTTTTCAGTTCTAGTGAGCGTCTTGAAATTGGCAATGTACCATTTATAACGGAAAATCTTAAACCTACGAGAAATCAAGCTTTAGCGTATTATCGTGGTGTTGCCGAACTAAAAGACATTCGTGTAAATACATATGAAAAAGTATTAGAAATTAACAAAATAGATGAATGCAAATTTATAATAAAGACTTCAAAGGATCAATATGAAGCAAAATACGTAATTATTGCAACCGGATATTATGATAATCCAAATTACATGAATGTACCAGGTGAAGACTTACCAAAAGTATTCCATTACTTTAAAGAAGCACATCCTTTTTTTAATACCGATGTAGTTGTAATTGGTGGTAAAAATTCAAGTGTTGATGCAGCGATAGAATTGAACAAAGCTGGTGCACGAGTAACAGTATTGTATCGTGGAAGTGAATATTCAAATCATATTAAACCTTGGGTGTTACCAGAATTTTTATCATTAGTACGCAATAAGAAAGTTGAAATGGTATTTAATGCTCATGTGAAAGAAATAACAGAGCATTCAGTTATATACGAGGTTGATGGAGAAACAAAAGAAATTAAAAATGATTTCGTTTTTGCAATGACGGGTTATCATCCAGATCATGGTTTCTTAAAACAAATCGGCGTAGGAATTAATGATGAAACAGGTCGACCAACTTTTAATGATGAAACGATGGAAACAAATGTAAGTGGTGTCTTTATCGCAGGGGTTATAGCAGCAGGAAACAACGCAAATGAAATATTTATTGAAAATGGCCGATTTCATGGAGATTTAATTGCTAACGAAATTAAAAAGCGCATGGAACGATAATTATTAAATATTAATAAAATATATTTTCATAGGCATATTTCCATGATACGATTAAATTAAACTGATAAGAAATGGGGTTAATCATGTTCGCCATCATATCGGCTGGGGTAGCGCCGGGATTTGCACTACTTAGTTATTTTTATTTAAAAGATGAATATGAAAAAGAACCATTATTACATGTTTTCCGCACCTTTTTCTTAGGTGTTAGTTTAGTATTCCCCATCATGTTTATTCAATATGTCATTGATGTAGAAGAAGTGTTCTCATCAAGTTTTTTGAAAGCATTTTTATCTGCAAGTTTGTTAGAAGAATTTTTTAAATGGTTTATTTTATATTTTGCTATCTATCAATCTAATGAATTTGATGAACATTATGATGGCATTGTATATGGAGTATCATTGTCTCTAGGTTATGCAACATTAGAGAATATTTTATATTTGATCGGCCACGGTATAGAGTATGCAATTGGAAGAGCATTTTTACCAGTATCAAGCCATGCCTTATTTGGTGTGATTATGGGGTATTATTTGGGAAAATCAAAATTCTCGAGTCCTGAATTGAAAAATAGGTGGATTTATTGTTCGCTTTTCATTCCATTTCTTTTTCATGGAATTTATGATTATATATTATTAATAGAAAAAAAATGGTTTTATATTATCGTACCGTTTATGATATTTCTTTGGTGGCTAGCACTTCGTAAAGTAAAAAAAGCAAAACATGAATATGTAATAAAATATACAGATGAACAATCAACTATTCAAAAATATTAGTTTTATCAAAGAAGAACAGAAAAAAAATTAAAACAAAAAATTTTAAAAATAAAGGTGGCGGCGACTCCAGCCGGACTAGCACGAGCCGAAGACCCCACAGGAACGTAGTAACGAGGAGGCTGAGGCCGTGCCGGCGGAAAGCGTCCGCCACCGTATTTAAATACAGGAGACTAATTTAAGTTCAGTTTTTTATTCTAAACTTTTTAATTTTTTTTCCAACTCTTTAATCTTCCTATTAACCTTCGTCATTTCATCTGATAATTTTTTCTTCATTTCTTCATTATCTAGATTTTCCGCAAATTGATTTAACTTTTCATCTAACAATTGTTTGTTTTTCGAGATTTCAGCTTGTAGTTGTGCTTTTTCTTGTTCTTTATTAATATTTCTTTTCCTATGTTCTAACTCTTTAATCTTTTGTTTGTATTGTTCAATTTGTTTGTCTATGGAACTTTCGGTAAGAAGTTGAGGTTCAAGTAGATTGTTAAATAGTGAAGGACGGTTTCCAAATAACGAACTTGTTTCTTGGAAAAATTTTTGCATTTCATCATGAAATTTGCGAAACTCCTGTTCAATACTTGGTCGTAATTGGTTTTGTGAGGTCATTTCATTCCATACTTCATCAAATTTTTGCTGATTATTACTTTTCACAGCCTCTTCTAATTTTCTTCTATATTCTTCAAATGCTTTGTCATCAAGAGTGTTTGTTGAAAACTTGTAAACAGCACCGTTTGGAGCTTTAATTTCCAATTCTTTTTGACCAGCTATCATTGGTTTGAAAAAGTCTTTATTAAAAAATGGAAACATATAGCAATCCTCCTTTTTATTTATTTAGTTTGACTTTGACCATATTTGACCTTTCTGATTATTATATAACGCAAATTTTTATTTTTGTCAATCCATAGTTTGAACTTTTTCAAAAAAATTATCAAAATCATTTTCAAATTCTTCAGCTGGTTCAATTCAATCATTTCTTTTAAACAATAAGCGGATATTTTTGTATAAAAAATCCAATAGCTACAAAAACTAGCTATACATAAAAGACATCCTATGGAGGGACGAACAACATGATTGATAAAAAGTGGATGAAAGTCATTAGTTTACTCTTTATATGCACTTTATTTTTGTCTTCAGGAACTTATATACAGGAAACGAACGCTTTTTCTGATCAAGTAATTCAGCAGGGTGCTGTTGGCGATGATGTACTTGAATTACAATCTCGACTTCAATATTTAGGATTTTATAATGGAAGAATTGACGGTGTTTTTGGCTGGCGAACGTATTGGGCATTACGAAACTTTCAATATGAGTTTGGTTTAGAAATCGATGGACTAGCGGGATCAAAAACGAAAGCAATGTTAGAAAAGGCTAGTAAATATAATGAACAACATGTAAAAGAAAACATTAATAAAGGAAATAAATTTACCCATTATGGGGGAATGGATTTAGATAAACAGTCCGCACCGAATAAAAAACAAACTGCACAAAATCAAGGTAAAGGACAAAATAACACTCAACAACAGCAACCTAAAGGACAACCAAAAGAACAACCAAAAGAACAACCAAAAGAACAACCAAAAGAACCAACCGGACCAAATACTGAAAATACAAATCAAGGACAAACAGTACCACAAAAAGTGACAGCTACTCATGTTCCTAATGGATTTTCACAAAATGATATTAACTTGATGGCAAATGCAGTCTATGGCGAAGCAAGAGGTGAGCCGTATATCGGTCAAGTAGCTGTAGCAGCGGTTATTTTAAACCGTCTGGAAAATTCAGCATTTCCTAATACAATTGCTGGTGTAATATTTGAACCTGGGGCTTTTACTGCTGTTGCAGATGGTCAAATATATTTGACTCCTAATGATCAAGCAAAAAAAGCGGTGTTAGATGCTATAAATGGTTGGGACCCAACAGGAGAAGCAATTTACTACTTTAATCCAGATACGGCAACAAATGCTTGGATTTGGAGCCGACCACAAATTAAAAAAATCGGAAAACATATCTTCTGTAAATAAGGGGTGTAAAAATTGATTCGAAATATTTTAATTGGTGTACTTGCAGTCGGCTTAGTAGGAACCGGTGTCTGGGGCTATCAAGAGCATAAAGAAAAAAATGCGTTGTTAATCAATGCTGAAAACAATTATCAACGAGCTTTCCATGAGCTTACTTATAATATTGATTTATTGCATGATAAGATTGGTACAACTTTAGCGATGAACTCGAAAAATTCATTATCACCTACATTAGCTGAAGTTTGGCGAATCGCATCTGAAACAAACAATACAGTTGGCCAATTACCACTCACTTTAATGGCCTTTAACAAAACAGAAGAATTTTTAGCACAAATTGGTGAATTCACTTATAAAACTGCTGTGAGGGATTTAGATAAAGATCCGTTAACACAAGAAGAATATGACACATTAAAGGAACTTTATAAACAATCAGCTGAGATTCAAGATGAATTAAGAAAAGTACAAAATACAGTTTTAGTTGATAATTTAAAATGGATGGACGTTGAAATGATTTTAGTTTCAGGGGAAGAGCCGGTAGATAATACGATTATTGATGGCTTTAAAACTGTTGAGAAAAAAGTAGAAGGTTATTCGGAAACAAACTTGGGACCGATGGTTAACAGTATGGAAGAAAAGGATCATAACTATAAAAGTTTACCAGGGAAAATTATATCGAAAGAAGAAGCGAAAGAAATCGCAAGAAATTATACAGATGCTGGTGAAGATGCGAAAATTAATGTCGTTGATAATGGTGAAGGTGCCGAATATGGATTTTACAGTGTGTCTGTAAAAGCAAAAAATAAAGATTTTAATTTAGACATTACAAAAAAGGGTGGACATCCAATTTGGGTGATAAATAATCGACCTGTTGGCGAACAAAAAATTAGTTTAAACGAAGGAAGTTTTAAAGCGGAAAAGTTTTTGAAAGATCATGGGTTTGAAAATTTAAAGCTTTATGAAAGTCTGCAATATGATAATACAGGTGTTTTTACATTTGTTACAATACAAGATGATGTATTAATTTATCCAGAATCGATTCGCTTAAAAGTAGCTTTAGATGATGGTTCGCTAATTGGTTTTTCTGCAGAAGAGTATTTGGGAAAACAGAAGGAAAGAACTTTACCAAAGCCAAAAATATCAGTGGAAGAGGCAAGATCAAAAATTAATCAAAACGTAAACATTATGGATTATCGAATGTCACTTATTGACAATGATTTAAATGAAGAAGTCCTCTGTTATGAATTTATCGGTACATTAGGCGATGATACGTATCGCATATTTATTAATGCCTTAGATGGTACGGAAGAATATGTAGAAAAACTTTATAATCCAGAACCAATATATGATAATGTGATTGAAGGAAGAGCCTAAAATGGCTTTTCCTTTTTCAGTTTCCATGTCATAATATAAATAATAGTAAATTTAGGCAACAGGGCGAGGAGATAAAAATGTTCAATGTTGGTCAAGAGCTAACGATCGAAGCATTTAAAGACAATTTATGGCAAAATTATCGAAGTAAAATTATGGATATAGATAGCGATACAATCGCGTTTAGTTATCCTGTCCATGTGGACACAAATCGAAAATTGTTTTTAGCTAATGGTGAACAAGTTAAAGTCTCTATTGTTCAAGAAGACGGTCAGGTATATGAATTTATTTCTTTTATTTCGGGACGGAAAAATGAAAAAATGCCATTATTAATGATGTTTAAACCGAAAGAAAATGACATTGTGAAAATACAGCGCAGACAGTTTGTTCGGATTAACTGGGCAGTAGATGTTGCAGTTCACCCAGTACGAGGTGAGTTTACTCCCTTTACTACGGTAACCTCTGATATTAGTGCTGGAGGTGCATCTATTATTGTTAATAAGCAAATTGAACTGAAAAAAGGACAAGAAATATTTTGTTGGATTGTTTTACCTCGCAATAATGGTGAATACAACTATTTAAAATTTAATTGTAAAATTGTAAGAATACAAGAACTTAACTCTACTAAAAATACAGTATCAGTACAGTTTTTAGATAAATCTTCCCAAGAAGAACAAACTTTAATACGTTTTTGTTATGAAGCACAAGTTGCAATGAAACAAAAAGAGTTAGGGGTTTTTTAGTATATTTCTTGAATTTCACAGCCATACTTAATATAAAAATAAACTTGTATGGTGTGGATGTAGTATATGAAACGAGTAGAGCGAATAATTATTAAATTAGTTTTCATACAAGGTATCTTCTTATTGCTTAGTCAGATTTTCCTTCACCACTACAACTTCTTTCCAGAGTGGCGAGAGTTAATTCAATATGAAGGTGTAGGTGCTGATAATTTCACAAAAATATTAGAGACCTTTAAAATACCTTAACTTTTGCAATGCTACACAATCTTTATGTTTAAAGAAGAGAGAAACTCCTTTATGGGAAACTCTCTTTTTTTATATGTTATAACTATGATAAAATATATTTTAAGGGATATGTCCCGATATATAGAATTTGAAAGAGGTACATAATTATGGTTAGTAAAAAAATTTCAATAGCAATAGACGGTCCAGCAGCTGCTGGTAAAAGTACTGTTGCAAAAATTATTGCACAAAAACTCTCATACATTTATGTAGATACCGGTGCAATGTATCGATCTTTAACTTGGAAAGCACTTCGTGAACATGTTGATTTAGAAAATCAAAATGAACTATATGATTTACTAAAGAAAACTGAAATAAAATTAGTTAATGAAGAAAAGCAACAAAAAGTATATGTAGATCGTTTTGATGTAACAGAAGAAATTCGTCGACCAGATGTAACAAAACATGTATCAATCGTGTCAAAACATGAACTTGTTCGAAAAGAAATGGTTCGCAGACAACAAGAAATTGGTAAAAGGGGTGGCGTCATTATGGATGGAAGAGATATTGGTACCCATGTGATGCCAAATGCAGAAGTGAAAATATTTTTATTAGCATCTGTTGATGAACGTGCAGAGCGTCGTCATCGTGAAAATATCGAAAAAGGTATTGAATCTAATTTAGAACAAATTAAAAAAGACATAGCAGCAAGAGATAAATTAGATACCGAACGGGAAATAGCGCCATTAAGAAAGGCAGAAGATGCCATTGAAATTGATACAACCTCATTAAGTATTGATGAAGTTGCAGAAAAAATTTTAGCAATCATTCAGGAAAGGATTGGCTAAAATGAACCTTTATACAGTGGCACGTGGAGTAGTAAAGTTTTTCATGTCAATTCTTTATCGTATTGAAGTTATAGGGTTGGAAAATGTACCAAAAGAAGGAAGTGTCCTTCTATGTGCAAATCACATTGATAATCTCGATCCACCATTGGTTGGAATTACAATGAAAAGACCAGTAGTTTTTATGGCAAAAGAAGAACTATTTGACGTTCCGATTTTAGGGAAATTAGTTCGTAAGTTAAATGCTTTTCCGATTAAAAGGGGGAAAGCGGATCGGGAAGCTATTCGGAATGGGCTAAAAGTTTTAAAAGAAGGCAAGGTTTTAGGAATTTTTCCAGAGGGGACAAGAAGTAAAACGGGTGAATTAGGTAAAGGACTAACTGGTGTTGGCTTTTTTGCACTCCGTTCTGATGCCACTGTAATTCCTTGTGCTATAATAGGTCCATATAGAGTATTTCGTAAAGTAAAAATTGTCTATGGAAAACCAATTAATTTCAGTGAGTTAAAGAAAAATAAAGCATCATTAGAAGAGGCAACTGAGCTTATTATGACTCAGATTAAAGAAATTTTGATACAATATAAATAATTCACTTAAATGAAAATGTTTATAAAAGAGAAACTGATTCTCTTTTCATAATAGCAATTATACTGTTTTTTATTTTAAGGAGGAATACGCATGGTTGAAACAAATGAGAATACAAATCAAGAACTAAATGAAGTAGAAGTACAAAGTTTTGAAGTAGGGGATTTCGTAACTGGACAAGTTACAAAGGTGGATGAAAAACAAGTAATTGTACAAATCCCAAATAGTAAAATGGATGGAATTGTACCAATTAGTGAGTTATCACCTCTTCATATAGAAAAAGCTGAAGATGTTGTTAGTGTTGGAGAAGAATTAAATTTATTAGTAATTAAAGTTGAAGAAGATGCAATTATCTTATCAAAACGCCGTGCTGATGCAGAAAAAGCATGGGAAGAATTAGCTGAAAAATTCAAGAACAACGAATACATCGAAGCAGAAATCGGTGATGTTGTTAAAGGTGGATTAGTTGTAAACGTTGGTGTGCGTGGTTTTGTACCAGCATCATTAGCAGATGATCGTTATGTTGAAGATTTAAATGAATTTAAAGGAAAAACACTTCAATTTAAAATTGTTGAATTAGATAAAGAAAAAAATCGTCTAATTCTATCTCATAAGGATGTAAAATTAGAACAGAAAGAACAAAAGAAAAAAGAAGTATTGAGCAAGTTACAAGTTGGGGAAGTATTAAAAGGAACTGTTCAACGCTTAACTGACTTCGGTGCTTTTGTTGATATTGGTGGAGTAGACGGTCTTGTTCATATTTCACAACTTTCATTTGAACATGTATCCCATCCTTCCGAAGTTGTAAATGTTGGCGATGAAGTAGATGTGAAAATTCTTGCTGTTGATGCTGAAAAAGAACGTATTTCATTATCAATCAAAGAAACATTACCTGGACCATGGCATAATCTAAGTGAGAAATTAGCGGTTGATTCTGTTGTCGAAGGAACAGTAAAACGCTTAGTTTCATTTGGTGCTTTTGTGGAAGTGTTACCAGGTGTTGAAGGTTTAGTTCATATTTCACAAATTTCCAACAAACATATTGGTACACCTCATGAAGTTCTTGAAGTTGGACAAACGGTTAATGTAAAAGTTTTATCAATTGACGAAGAAGAACAACGTCTGTCTTTATCAATGAAAGAACTTGAAGAGAAAGTGGAAGAAGAAAAAATTGAATTACCAGAAGAAAACCGTGGTTTCCAACTAGGGGACATGATCGGTGACCAATTAAAGAAATTGAACTTATAATTCCTTTAATAATATTATTCATAAAAGGTAATTACAAAAGTAAAAATTATAAACAAAACTTAGGAAATAAGATGGTGGCAGCGACTCGAAAAAATGCTTCACATTTTTTCTGCGGTGCAGAATCAGTGAGGCATATTCAAAGTCCTGCGGGACAAGCGTGATTTTTGAGACCCCGCAGGCGAGCTTGCGAGTCCGAGGAGGCTCAAGACACGCCCGCGGAAAGCGTCCGCCATCAATAAATGTTTAGAGCTGTCTAAAAATAGATAGCTCTTTTTTGTATTGGAAAGTAAGGTGAATAATTATTACTTTTTGTTTGAAATTACATATTTTTGTTCATAATGGAAACGATAGGAGGTAGAGTTAATGCCTGGGTTTCTATTTTTCTGGTTAACATGGTCTAGTTGGATTTATGTCACATTTATATTAAGTCGGACAAATTCTTATCGTTTCCGTATCGCCTTTTGGTTACTCGTAATTATTTGCACTTCTGTTTATGAAATAACAATTTATGAGTTCACTTATACAACTGCATTACTTATCATCTTCATCATAAGTTTAACTGCATTTATCCATAATTCATTTATAAACTTACACTATGTGATGATTCGAATTTTAATTATTTCCATGGCATCGTCAACAAGTTTGTTTGTCTCATTTTATGATCCGGTATGGTTTTTTATTGATCAACCCTTTATGAACAGTATTGTTATCGCTTTCTTAGGCATTGTTTTATTTAATAACTTTAAAGAACGAATCTTTGGGACGACAATTGGTATGTGTTTATCAGAAGGTATAAGTTTTATTACATTGAAAAAATTAAATATCAATTATACGATGGGTTCTTTAACGGTACTTGATAGTTGTGCATTAACTTGTTTTATGCTTTCTGTTTGGTCTGGAGTCGAATTTTTACAATCGCATTATAGTCAAAGACAAGTAAAACTGAAAAAAGGAGAAACAGTACAAAAATGAGCATATATTTATACCCGGTTTTATTCGGTATTGTGTGTGGCATAATATCACGATTATTAATGTTAAGAACAGACTACCGTCAATATCCAACATATTTACATGGGAAGATTATCCACATAGCTTTAGGGTTTATTGCCTCAGTTCTTGGTTCGATTGCAATTCCATCATTGATTGAAGGTAATATTACAGCAACTACCTTTTTAACGGTGGCTGCTTCCCAATTTCGTGAGGTTCGTAATATGGAAAGGAACACGTTGGAACAACTTGATCAGTATGAGCTTGTATCTCGTGGTAATACGTACATCGAAGGTATCGCTGTCGCTTTCGAAAGTCGTAATTACTTAGTTATATTTACATCGATGGCGACAACTTTGTCATTTATATTATTTGATTTTTGGGTTTCAATAATTATTGCAATTGCCTGTATATATTTGTCTCGGCTGTTGATGGATGGAGGTAAATTGAGCGATATTTGTGAAATTGAATATGTTAAACCACATTTTGAAGGTGAAGGTTTGTATGTTGATAATATTTACATTATGAATATTGGACTTCCAGAAAGACAAGAGGAAATAATGAAATATGGAATGGGGTTCATTTTAACACCGAAAAACTTTAATGCCAATACAACACTTGCAAATTTAGGGCAGAGACAGGCAATTTTACATGATATTTCAACAGCTCTTGGAATTTATAAAGACTCTGGTACGCCTGCCTTAACACCTTTAGCGAAACGAGACTTAGAAGATGGACGTGTCGGTATATTTGTTTTACCACAAATTCGAGATATTGATAAAGCGATTAAAGTAATTGGCAATACACCAACATTAGAAAATGCTATTCGTATGCCAACCGAGAGAAAAAAGCAAGAAGGAGGCAATCGCAATGACGCTTGAGAAGGTGATTCTTGCTGTATTGACCACCAATCCAAAAAAAGCCCCTTCTGGTGTAGCAGTTTTCCATTGTGATAATGAGACTGAGATGTATAGAATTGGTGCAAACTTGGAAGCCATATTAGATGGAATAGCTCATAAATTAACGGAAGAAATTATGATTATAGTAAAACATTAATTGGCATTAGTACATTTATTTGGTAAAATATATAATTGTGCTGATAGATCGTTAAAGAAAGCTGTCTAGGGAACTCTACCTTTATAGGCAGCTATTTCTTTTTATATATGGATTTGACAGTTTATTGATTAATCTAATGAAAATGAGGTGTATACATATGGCTCTACCTGTGGTTGCAATTGTTGGAAGACCAAATGTAGGAAAATCAACGATATTTAATAGAATTGTCGGTGAACGAATTTCAATCGAAGAGGATGTTCCAGGTGTGACAAGGGACAGGATCTATGGTAAAGGTGAATGGTTAAATACTGAATTTAATATTATTGATACAGGTGGAATCGATATTGGAGATGAACCGTTTTTAGATCAAATACGCTCACAAGCACAAATTGCCATCGATGAGGCAGATGTTATTATTATGATAACTAGTGGTCGAGATGGAGTAACGAGTGCGGATGAAGAGGTAGCGAAAATTTTATATCGCTCCAAAAAGCCTGTGGTTCTAGCTGTAAACAAAGTAGATAATCCAGACATGCGTGATCAAATTTATGATTTTTATGCACTCGGTTTTGGTGATCCGTACCCAATTTCTGGTGCTCATGGTATCGGATTAGGTGACATGTTAGATGAGGTTGTGAAACATTTTCCGAAGAAGGAAACGAAAGCATATGAAGATGATGTTATTCAATTTTCTTTAATTGGAAGACCGAATGTTGGTAAATCATCTCTTGTTAATGCAATTTTAGGAGAAGAAAGGGTTATTGTAAGTAATATAGCTGGAACAACGAGGGATGCGGTAGACAGTCCTTACACATATGATGGACAAAAATATGTTATTATAGATACAGCAGGTATCCGTAAAAAAGGAAAAGTATACGAGAGTACTGAGAAGTATTCTGTACTCCGTGCTTTAAGAGCAATTGAACGTTCAGATGTTGTTCTTGTTGTTATAAATGCAGAAGAGGGAATAATTGAACAAGATAAGAAAATTGCAGGATATGCCCATGAAGCAGGAAGAGGCGTCATTATTGTTGTAAATAAATGGGATGCAGTTGAAAAAGATGAAAAAACTTTACAAGAGTTTGAAAGAAAAATAAGAAGTCATTTTCTATTTTTAGATTATGCTCCTATAGTATTTGTTTCTGCGAAAACTAAAAAACGACTTCATACTTTATTACCGATGATTCAAACTGTAAGCGAAAACCATGCATTACGAGTTCAAACAAATGTGTTAAATGATGTAATAATGGATGCAGTTGCAATGAATCCAACTCCAACCGATAAAGGAAGAAGATTAAAAATTTATTACATTACTCAAGTGTCAGTTAAACCACCGACTTTTGTTTTATTTGTAAATGAACCTGAGTTGCTTCATTTTTCATATGCACGATTTATAGAAAATCGTATTCGAGAAGCTTTCGGTTTTGTTGGAACGCCAATTAAAATAATTCCACGGGCTAGAAAATAAAAGAGGAAGTGAAACTATGTCTCTTGAAAATATAACGGTTTTAGGAGCGGGGAGTTGGGGAACCGCATTAGGTATCGTTTTAGCAGATAATGGTCATAACGTTCGTTTATGGTCATATAATGAAGAACAAGTAAATGAAATAAATAATTTGAAAACAAATGAAAATTATTTACCGGGTATTCAGTTACAAGAAAACATTCGTGCTTATGTAGATTTGCAAACAGCATTAAAAGATGTTGAAACTATTGTTATTGCTGTGCCTACAAAAGCTATAAGAGAAGTAGTACAAAAAGTTAGCAAGATTATTAAAACACCTAAAACGCTTGTTCATGTTTGTAAAGGGATTGAGCCAGATACTTTGAAAAGAGTATCTGAAATAATCAGGGAAGAAATGCCAGACGATTTGATGAAAGATTTAGTTGTATTATCTGGACCATCCCATGCCGAAGAAGTGTCTAGACGTCAACCTACGACGGTGGCTGTTTCCTCGGAAAATATTGCTGCAGCTGAATATGTACAAGATTTATTTATGAACAACAACTTCCGTGTTTATACAAATGAAGATATAGTTGGTGTTGAAATTGGTGGAGCCTTAAAAAACATTATTGCCCTAGCAGCCGGTATCTCAGATGGATTAGGATATGGTGATAATGCGAAGGCAGCTTTAATTACTAGAGGATTAGCCGAAATAACCCGATTAGGAACAAAAATGGGTGCAAATCCATTAACATTTTTAGGTTTAACGGGTATTGGTGATTTAATTGTTACATGTACAAGTGTTCATTCGCGAAATTGGCGAACAGGTAATGCGTTAGGTAAAGGTCAATCATTAGAAGAAATATTAGCTGAAATGGGACAAGTCGTTGAAGGTGTTAGAACAACTAAGGCTGCTGTCCAACTAGCTGAAAAATATAATGTTACCATGCCAATTTCTTCAATCCTTTATAAAGTATTGTTTGAAAACTTAAAACCTAAAGAAGCAGTTGATGAATTAATGAGTCGAAGAAAAACCCATGAGATGGAAGATATAACTAATATGTTAGGAGAAGTATATAAGCAATTATAAATTGTTTTACACATATAAAAATATTTGTTAAGAGTATTTGTGTTCAAAACAGATGAAATAGGCCTTCGATTATACATAGTAACCATGTTTTGCATAATATACTATGAAATTAAAATAATCGGGATGGGTAGATTGTCAAAAAATGACCGAAGGAAGTGAGTGCCCCCACTTTCTCGGTCTTTTTTTATTTCGGATAACTATATTAAAAAAATATTTTACAAAAGATAATTTGTATTAACTTCAATCAAATGGCGTTTTTATAAAACACTAAGATATCAATAATTCTAAAACATTACAACTTTCAGATATTATGGTAAAATAGACAAGAACAAACAAGCATATAGAAATGAAGGGGGAGTATATAATGTCTCCAGCAATGATGAAAATGTGGATTTCATTTATAGCGATGGGAATGATGTTTTTATCTGCGGTATTTATATATTTGAGCCGTTATAAATTTAAAAAGAGATTTTTTCGTATCTTTACAGCCTTCGTTGCTTATGGATTGATGATTTATGCAGGGATTATTATGATGTTACTTATTTTCTCTGGTCCAACACCTGACTAAGAAAAGAGGAGATTAGTAATGAAACAGATTATTAGGGTTTTTAGCCTTATATTTGTAAGTTGTATTTTATCTGGTTGCTTATATCCTAAAGAAAGAATTGCACAGCAAATTCCAGCAGAAACGTCTGTCCAACAGGTTCAAGAAGCTGTAGAAGCTTATCAATCAGAAAATAATGGTCTTTTACCAATAAAAAATAAAGACTCAGAAATGGATCAATACATAAAATATTTAATTGATTTTACGAAACTTGTTCCACAATATTTACCTGAAATCCCCGCTAATGCATACGAGGCTGGTGGTGTTTTTCAATACGTAATTATAATCCCTGAGACAAATCCAACAGTGAAAATTTTTGATATGGAAATAGCAGAAAGAATAAGAGAAATAAATATTCGATTGTCTATGCAAAAATATCCACCATTTAAAGAAGTTATACAAGATAACGTATTTAGCCTAGACTTTAATAAACTAGGATATGAACAAGAGCCTGTAATAATAAGCCCTTTTTCTGGTCAAAATTTACCATTTATAATCTCGAGTGATGGAGAAATTTATGTTGACTACAGTGCAGATATATATCAAATATTACAGGAAAAAGACGTAGAACAAGTTGAAAAATACAAAGATCTCCGCTCATTGTTAGTCGAAGATTCAATATTTGTGCCAGCTTATTCACTACCTTATATAATTGATGACTTTGGCGCACCTGTTTTTATTATTAAAAATTAATGATTAAGTCATAACCCTGAATCTTACAAATATATTGTAGGAGAGGGGTTTTTTCGTTTTAAATGAAAATGAAAAAGGAGGTAAAAAAACATAAATTGTAGTCATAAGTTGTATGGACAACATCATAAATATGTATTGTCCAATATAGTAAAAACGGATAAATTATCCCAGTTATTGAAGAACGGGAGGGAATTTTTTGGAAAAGTTCGATATTTTTAAAGACATTGCAGAACGAACAGGTGGAGATATATATGTCGGTGTCGTAGGAGCAGTTAGAACCGGTAAATCCACATTTATTAAAAGGTTTATGGAATTAGTTGTTTTACCGAATATTGAACATGAGGCAGAAAGAACACGAGCCCAAGATGAACTGCCACAAAGTGCAGCAGGAAAACAAATTATGACTACAGAACCAAAATTTGTGCCGAATCAGGCTGTAACAGTTCATGTTGATGAAGGACTAGATGTAAATGTTCGCCTTGTTGACTGTGTAGGATACACCGTACCTGGTGCAAAGGGCTACGAAGATGAAAATGGACCAAGAATGATAAATACACCTTGGTATGAAGAGCCAATTCCATTTCATGAAGCGGCCGAAATTGGTACGCGAAAAGTAATTCAAGAACATTCCACAATTGGTGTTGTAATTACTACTGATGGTACTATCGGTGAGATTCCACGAGAAGATTATGTAGAAGCTGAGGAGCGGGTAATTGAAGAGTTAAAAGAAGTTGGAAAACCATTTATTATCATCATTAACTCAACACGTCCATTTCATCGTGATACTGAAAACTTAAGAAATGAACTACAAGAAAAATACGATATTCCAGTCATTGCAATGAGTGTAGAAAACATGAGAGAAGCAGACGTATACAATGTATTAAGGGAAACATTATTTGAATTCCCTGTATTAGAAGTGAATGTGAATTTACCAAGTTGGGTTATGGTCCTAAAAGAAGATCACTGGCTAAGAACTAGTTATCAAGAAGCGGTGAAGGAAACGGTAAAGGATATTAAAAGGTTAAGAGATGTCGACCGCGTTGTACAAAATTTTACTGAATTTGATTTTATTGAACGAGCAGGACTTGCTGGTATTGATATGGGGCAAGGAATTGCAGAAATTGATCTTCATGCACCAGATGAGTTATATGACCAAGTGCTTAAAGAAATTGTCGGTGTAGAAATACGTGGTAAAGACCATTTGCTAGAATTAATGCAAGATTTTGCTTATGCGAAAAAGGAATATGATCAAATTGCTGACGCTTTAAAAATGGTTAAGCAAACAGGATATGGTATTGCAGCACCATCGATTGAAGATATGAGTCTTGATGAACCAGAAATTATCCGCCAAGGTTCAAGATTCGGTGTTCGCTTAAAAGCAGTAGCGCCTTCTATTCATATGATTAAAGTTGATGTTGAAAGTGAATTTGCACCAATTATCGGTACAGAAAAGCAAAGTGAAGAACTCGTACGTTACTTAATGCAAGATTTTGAAGACGATCCGTTATCGATTTGGAATTCAGATATTTTTGGAAGGAATTTAAATTCGATTGTCCGTGAAGGAATTCAAGCGAAATTGGCACTAATGCCTGAAAATGCAAGATATAAATTAAAAGAAACACTCGAAAGAATCATAAATGAAGGATCAGGCGGACTGATTGCAATAATATTATAAAAATTAGACTCCAAAAAATTGGGGTCTTTTTCTTTTTTGGCTTAATAAATAAAGATGTACTAAGAAATCGAATTATTAAAGAAAAGATGTTTAAATAATGAAAAAAAAGGAAAAAATATTTATATAAAATTAAGTTGAAATTGTTAGATGTAAATTTTGAAAAAAACTCGAAAAAACCGCTTAATTTCAACATTTATTCTTGCTATGCGTCGGTGATTGTGATAATCTTTTAACAGAATTGTTCTTGATAATCCTTCCAATTAAGGGAAATAAGAACATTTATTAATTCTAAAACAATGCAAAGACTTGCATAATCACTCTTTGGGAGGAGGTGAATGGCATGAACAAAACAGAATTAATCGAAGCAGTTGCTAACGCTACTGAACTTACTAAAAAAGATGCTTCCAAAGCAGTTGATGCTGTTTTTGATACAATTTTAAATGCTTTAGCAAATGGTGAAAAAGTACAATTAATTGGTTTTGGTAACTTTGAAGTTCGCGACCGTGCTGCACGTAAAGGTCGTAACCCACAAACTGGTGAAGAAATTGAAATCCCAGCAAGTAAAGTGCCAGCATTCAAACCTGGTAAAGCACTTAAGGAAGCAGTTAAATAATTACATAAAAGTTTTATGTAAAAATGGAGAGTCTATTAATGGACTCTCTTCTTTTTTTATTTTGCAAGTTATCGTCAGTAAATCATGTCAACTATAGTAAAGATAACGAATAAAATATGATAATGAATTCTTAAATCCTTTAATATTTCTTCTTTGCTCGATTGGTATAGGTATGCTAAGATGTAATAGATTATAATAATATTTATCAATTTTTAATATACATAAAATAACTTATGAAAATATTTACTTTTTAATAACTAAATGAAATAAAGGAAGATTGTAATGGAAACAAAACGTTCTAATAATAATGATTTTGTAGTTATAAAAGCATTAGAAAACGGTGTTAATGTCATCGGACTAACTCGTGGATCTGATACGCGTTTTCACCACTCGGAAAAATTAGATAAAGGTGAAGTTATGATTGCTCAATTCACTGAACATACTTCAGCAATTAAAATCCGTGGTAAATCACAAGTTTTAACGCCATTTGGTGAAGTATTTTCAGAATAATTATAGGAATTTGCTAAAGTTTATTCCTTATAAGAAGAGCATTATATTTTTATGATATAATATGTTTATATTGTCTGGAAAATTACGGTTAGATTATGGGGTTTGAAGGTGATCAAGTGCACTTAGAAGAATCATTTGTAATAGAAATGCAAGAAAAAATTTACCAAAATATGTATCATTCCTATTTATATAAATATATTCAAATACCGAATATCGATGCGAACAAATTATATTTACTTCTATCCGTTTTAAAAGCAAAAAATCTTCCGATAGAAAAAATGGAATCGATTGCGAAGACTGTTATGTTTATTCAAGTAGCCCTTGATTCCCATGATCTTGTTAAAAATGATATGGATTTTAAAAAATCAAATATAACTACATTAAAAGAACAACAGTTAACCGTTTTAGCTGGTGATTACTATAGTGGATTATACTACCGAACATTATCCCATTTACCTGAAATAAATTTAATTAAACAATTGGCACGTGCAATTAAAATTATTAATGAACAAAAGATAAGAGTATATAAAGTCGAAATCAAATCTTTTGATGATTATATGATGAGTATGCAACAAATTGAAACGGTATTATATCAAAAATTGGCATCATACTATCAATTATCTGACTATGAAATTATTTCAACGAATTGGTTACATACGAATCATATTTTAAAAAATAAAGAAAAATATATTGGCTATTTAATTGAAAATAATTTAATTGAAATTTCGAATGAGGATCCGAAGCTTTTTGCAGAAAATAAATTAAATCAATATATACAAAAATTAAATGAACAATTACCAAAATATATCGAAAATGAAACGGTTTATAATAAATTTATAAAAACGTCTTTTGTTAAGAATTTTGAACCGCCTATTGTTAGGTAAGTTAGTAAATGTACGAACAAACTTAGATATATTCAAATAAAAGAACCAACTTGATTTTTATGTCTTATTAATCCCAAGGGGCGAGTCTAAATGGAACAATCAAAAGAAGAGAAAGTTCATCGAGTTTTTGAAAGTATATATCATAAATATGACAAGATGAATTCAATTATAAGTTTTCGTCAACATATTCGCTGGCGAAAAGATACAATGAAACGAATGAATGTTCAAAAAGGGAAAAAAGCCCTCGATGTTTGTTGTGGAACGGCTGACTGGACAATTGAAATGAGTAAAGCTGTCGGAGAAGAAGGGGAAGTAATAGGGTTAGATTTTAGTGAAAATATGTTAAAGGTCGGCAGAGAGAAATTAAAAAAAGAACAAATTAAAAATGCTAAGTTAATTCATGGTAATGCAATGGAACTACCTTTTGATGACAATTCCTTTGACCATGTCACAATCGGCTTTGGTCTGAGAAATGTTCCGGATTATATGCAAGTGTTAAAAGAAATGTATCGGGTCGTTAAACCAGGGGGAATTGTAGCTTGTTTAGATACATCACACCCAACTATGTTTGGTTTTAAACAAATTTATCAACTTTATTTTCGATACATAATGCCTCTATTTGGCAAAATTTTCGCGAAAAGTTATCAAGAATATTCTTGGCTTCAAGAATCGACTTTTAAGTTTCCGGATGCTGAAAAGTTGAAAAAAATGTTTGAAGAGGCTGGATATACAAATGTAAGTTTTAAAAGATACTTTGGTGGGGTTGCTGCCTTACATATCGGTTACAAGCAAGAGGAGAATTAATGGTATGGACAAGCTAGGTGGAACAAATGAATTATAAAAAAGTGTATTCAATTTTGAACAAGGATTTAAAAATTATAGAAAAAGAATTAGAAAATGTACTTGAAGCTGATTCTCCAATATTAAAGGAATCGTCCTTACATTATTTGCAAGCCGGAGGAAAAAGAATCCGTCCGGTCTTTGTCCTTTTATCGGCAAAATTTGGTGATTATAATATCGATACAGTTAAAGATGTTGCCGTAGCGCTAGAGTTGATTCACATGGCTTCGCTCATACATGATGATGTAATTGATGATGCATATACAAGAAGAGGACGTCCTACTGTCAAAGCAAAGTGGGATAATAAAATTTCGATGTATACTGGGGATTTTATATTAGCTCTTTCGTTAGAAATTATTACATCCCTTGAAGATCACAATGCACATAAAATATTATCTGATACAATAGTAGAGCTAAGTGTTGGTGAAATTGAGCAAATTCGTGACAAATATAACTTTGATCAATCAATAACGAATTACTTTCGAAGAATAAAGAGAAAAACGGCTCTTTTAATTGCTGCTAGTTGTAAACTTGGCGCAATCGCAGCTAATGTACCTTCTCACTTACAAAAGAAGTTATATTATTTTGGTTACTATGCTGGAATGGCATTTCAAATTACTGATGATATATTGGATTTTACTTCGACGGAAGAAAAACTAGGTAAACCAGTTGGTGGAGATTTACTTCAAGGTAATATTACTTTACCGGTACTATTTGCGATGAAGGATCCTGAATTAAAACAAAAAATATCAACAGTACATGAATTAATGGATCCTGATGAACTTCATAATATTATTCAACTAATCATTAATACAGATGCAATTCAAAAATCGAATCAAATTTGTACGATGTATTTAAATAAAGCATATGAAATGTTAAGTGATCTCCCTGAAAATGATACAAAATTAATGTTAAAAACGATGTTAAACTTTATAGGAAAACGGAATTTTTAATTTTAATTATGTAAACATTTGCAAAGTTTATATTCCAGTGGTATTATTTTTTTGGAATATTTTACTAAAAAATGGGGTGGAGAGAAAAATGGAAAGAACATTTTTGATGGTGAAACCTGATGGAGTGCAAAGAAACATTATTGGTGAGATTGTTTCGAGATTTGAAAGAAAAGGCTTCCAACTAGTTGGTGCTAAACTAATGCAAATTCCAACAAATCTAGCTGAACAACATTATGGTGAACATAAAGAAAAACCATTTTTCGGAGAATTAGTAGATTTCATTACATCAGGACCAGTGTTTGCGATGGTTTGGGAAGGTGAAAACGTAATTGCTACTGCACGTCAAATGATGGGTTCAACAAATCCAAAAGATGCACAACCAGGCACAATCCGTGGAGACTTTGGCTTAACAGTAGGTAAAAACGTTATCCATGGTTCAGACTCACCAGAAAGTGCTGAAAGAGAAATTAATTTATTTTTTAAAGAAGAAGAGTTAGTAAACTATTCAAAGTTAATGAATGAGTGGATCTATTAATTTAATGTTTGTACATACATAACTGTACGGCCTAAAGGAGGCTACCCCTATATATTGGGACAGCCTCTTTTTTCATACTTATAGATATCAATTATATTTTTAATAAGGTGAGAATAATGGTAAATGATTATGAACAATTTATTGAAAAAATTAAAGTGAAAACAGGGATTGACTTATCTCTGTATAAAGAACAACAAATGAAAAGAAGATTAACTTCTTTATATGAAAAACACGGATTTAAATCGTTTTTAGATTTTTATCGAGGAATAGAAAAAGATAACGAACTACTATATGCCTTTCTTGATCGAATGACGATTAATGTTTCTGAGTTTTATCGGAATGGGAAAAGATGGGAAGTATTGGAGAAAAAATTTATTCCAGAATTACTGAAAAATAAGCGAAATTTAAAAATCTGGAGTGCAGCCTGTTCTACCGGTGAAGAGCCATATACGATTGCGATGATTTTAAGTAAATTTCTCCCTTTATCTGAAATTAAAATTTTAGCTACAGATATAGATGAAAATGTCCTTCAAAAAGCAAAAATCGGTGCATACCATGAAAGATCTTTAAATGAAGTCCCAATTGAAATGAAAAGAAAATATTTTCAAAAAGATAATGATTACTATGTTATAAGTGATGAGATTAAAAGAACAGTAACTTTTAAAAAGCATAACCTACTATCAGATCCTTTTGAGATAAACTTTGATTTAATTGTGTGCCGTAATGTCCTAATTTATTTTACTGAGGAGGCAAAAAACTCACTTTATAATAAATTTAGTAATGCGCTAAGACAAGGTGGAATATTTTTCGTCGGCAGTACAGAGCAAATTTTTAATCCGGGCAAATACAATTTAGAACCAATTGATACATTTTTTTATCAAAGAATATAAGATAAAGTGGATTGTAGAAGATACAGTCCATTTTTTATATAATTGATACTTCACTTTAATAAAATGTACAATTTATTACCAATATACTCGTTATACTAAAATAATTTTAATAATTTAAAAGTTTTTTCTAACTTTTTAAATAAAATTTTCTCTGAAAGTGATATAATAGAAAAAATAGATTTAATAGAGGTGAAAGTAATAATGCGTTATTTAACAGCAGGAGAATCCCATGGACCGGGATTAACAGTAATTATTGAAGGACTACCGGCAGGATTGCCACTAACAGCGGAGGAGATAAATGAATCTTTACGACTTCGACAAGGTGGTTATGGTCGTGGTAGAAGAATGCAAATTGAAAAGGATCAAGTAAAAATTACAGCTGGAGTAAGACATGGGAAAACTATCGGTTCGCCAGTATCCTTTTTCGTTGAAAATAGAGATTGGAAACATTGGACTGATATTATGGGAATTGAGCCAATTGATGAAGATGAAGCTAAAGACCTTAGACGAGTTGTTACAAGACCACGACCTGGTCATGCAGATTTAAATGGTGGTATTAAATATGGTCATCGTGACCTACGTAATGTTTTAGAACGTTCTTCTGCGAGAGAAACAGCTGCAAGAGTTGCTGTAGGTGCAGTAGCTAAAATTTTATTAAAACATTTAGGTATTGAGTTAGCGAGTCATGTTGTAGAAATTGGCGGCGTGAAAGCAGAAGCACAATCAATAAGTGAAGTTGAAAAAATTAGAGAAATCGCTGATCAATCTCCAGTCCGTTGTTTAGATGAGGAAGCTGCTCAAAAAATGATGAACTTAATTGATGAAACAAAGAAAAATGGTAATTCAATTGGCGGTGTAGTAGAAGTTATTGCAACCGGTATGCCTCCTGGTGTTGGAAGCCATGTTCACTACGACCGTAAACTTGATGCGAAAATTGCAGGTGCAGTAGTAAGCATCAACGCTTTTAAAGGGGTTGAGTTTGGTATCGGGTTTGAAGCTGCACGTAGACCGGGAAGTGAAGTCCATGATGAAATTCTATGGAATGAAGAGCAAGGGTACTTCCGGAAAACAAATCGCTTAGGTGGTTTTGAAGGTGGTATGACCACAGGTATGCCAATTGTTGTAAGAGGTGTGATGAAACCAATTCCAACACTTTACAAACCTTTAACGAGTGTTGATATTGAAACAAAAGAACCATTTAAAGCTAGTGTAGAACGTTCCGATGCTTGTGCTGTACCTGCTGCTTCAGTAGTTTGTGAACATGTAGTTGCTTGGGAACTGGCCCGTGCTTTATCAGAACAATTCTATTCTGACCAAATGGATAAAATGAAGGAGCAAATTGACGAGTTTCGTCGTTATGCGAGGGAATTTTAATGGAAAAGTTAATTACAGTTAAAGCTGAAAGTAAAACATATCCGGTAATTGTTGGAAATAATTGTTTAAGAAAAATTAATGATATTTTAAATCAATTAAGCCCTTCATCAATTTGTATAGTGACAGATGAAAAGGTAAAAGAATTACATTTAGACGCTTTTTTGAATGAATTATCCGATGATTTCGAAATCCATTTATTTACAACACCACGCGGCGAAGAAGCAAAGTCGTTTGAAGTATACAAACAGCTTGTTGAATTTACAGCTAGAAAAGGGTTGGATCGGAAATCTCTTCTCATTGCATTAGGTGGGGGTGCTGTCGGTGACTTAACCGGATTCGCCGCAGCGACCTTCATGCGAGGAATTGAATTTATTCAAGTTCCAACAACTATATTAGCCCATGATAGCTCAGTCGGTGGAAAAACTGGTATAAATTTACAAACTGGTAAAAATTTAATAGGTTCTTTCCATCACCCTGAAGCAGTTTTATATCATTTGCCGTTTTTAAACTCTTTATCTAAAAGTGAAAAACGCGCTGGATTTGCAGAAATAATTAAAGAAGCGATGATACATCCACAAAGCTTCTTGCCGGAACTTATGAATCAATTTCAAAGTGTATCAGATTTAAATGGTGAACAATTAATCGAACCTTTGATTCGAGGTATTGAAACAAAGAGATTATATGTAGAACAAGATGAAAAGGAAATGGGTGTTCGTGCCTTTTTAAATTTAGGTCATACACTTGGACATGCTATCGAAGCAAATGTTGGTTATGGGAAAATCACCCACGGAGAAGCCGTTTTAATTGGAATTATATTTGCACTTAAATTAAGTGAAAAAATGTTCAAGAAAGATTTGCAAATTTCTAGTTTTGTTAATTGGGTAAAAAAGCTTGATTATGCTACATATTTACCTGAAGATTTATCATTTTCGGATCTTATAAATACAATGAAACATGATAAGAAAACTATATCAGGTCAAATTCGCTTTGTCCTGTTGGATGGATATGGAAAACCTGTACTCAAAGAAGTAACAGAAGAATTACTATTGGAAACATTAGAAGAATGGAAAAGAGAAAATATGAATTAATAGAGGAAGGGTATTGTATATGAATCATATTCGACTAAATAATTCGAATTTTCGAGTTAAAGGAAAGCTATCCGTCCCGGGTGACAAATCGATTTCCCATCGCGCGGTTATGTTTGGGTCATTAGCGGAAGGAAGAACTGTTATTACCAACTTCTTACGTGGTGATGACTGTTTAGCTACAATTGATTGTTTCCGTAAAATGGGAGTAAAAATTGAAGAAGTAAACGGTAAAATCATCGTTGATGGAGTTGGAACGACCGGATTAAAAGAACCTGAAGATATACTATATACAGGGAACTCAGGAACAACAGCAAGACTTTTATTAGGTTTATTGAGTGGACTTCCTTTTTATTCTGTATTAAATGGTGATGAATCTTTAAATAATCGTCCAATGTCACGTGTTGCCGATCCTTTGAAATTAATGGGGGCAAAAATTTGGGGACGAGAACATGATAATAAATTACCGATGGCCATTCGTGGTACAAAGCTTTCTGCAATACAATATGAACTTCCGGTTGCAAGTGCTCAAGTAAAATCAGCCCTAATTTTAGCAGGTTTATTAGCTGAAGGCGATACAAAAGTAACTGGAAAAATCCAATCTCGGGATCATACAGAAAAGCTTTTACAACAATTTGGTGTACAATTACAAATAAATGAAAATGAAATTAACATAAAAGGTGGTCAAACTTTACAAGGTACAGATGTATTTGTACCTGGCGACATCTCTTCAGCTGCCTTTTTCATTGCTTTAGCATTAATTGTTCCCGGAGCGGAACTTGTTCTTGAAAATGTAGGTTTAAATGAAACAAGAACTGGCATTATCGATGTAGTTAAAGCAATGGGTGGAGATATAGAGATTGAGACGATTCAAAGTGAAGGTGAGTCATACGGTAATTTACGAATCAAATATAGTGATTTGAAAGCAACAGAAATCAGTGGTGCAATTATTCCACGTTTAATTGATGAAATTCCAATCATAGCTTTAATCGCAACCCAATCGGAAGGTACAACAGTAATTCAAGATGCTGCTGAATTAAAGGTTAAAGAAACAGACAGAATCGAAGCTGTTGTAACTGAACTAAAAAAATTAGGTGCAAATATTGAAGCGACAAAGGACGGAATGATTATCCACGGGAAATCAAAACTTAACGGTGGTCAAGTAAAAACGTATGGTGATCACCGTATTGGGATGATGCTGGCAATTGCGAGTTTTATAAGTTCAGGTGAAATCATTTTAGAAAATCCGGACTGTATAAAAATTTCTTATCCAAACTTTTTTGAAGACTTAAACAAAATAGCACAATAGAATATTAATTTAAAAACACCTCCACGGTTATAAGATAAGCAAATTTTTAGCATATTTTCCATTTTTTCTTCATAGCTTGTCTTAAGACTAGTGGAGGTGAATTTATGATGCATATCATTGAAAATGTTACAATGGTTAGACAAGATAAAATGGAAACGATGTCACTACTATTAAAAACGATTGAATTTTAGCTGTCCAACTAAATTTCACGAAATATATACATGAAAATGAATGCGAAAGATTTTGTTATGACTTCCACTTACGTATTTTTAAATAAGAGTGTACCTAAACTAAACAGTAATTTAGAAATAGAAGAATTTAGTCGAAGTCCTATTATATCACATGCAATTCATCCCCCAACGTGAAAAAATTCCTCATAATTCAAACGGCTTAAAAACATACACCTTTTAATATAGAAACATTAAAGCGGATAAGTAATTACCCTGTTAAAGGATAATTGCAAGCAGGTGGTGAGTTAAGTTATAATTTATTTTTATTGAATGAAGATTGTCAAGTAATGGAAGACCATAAAAAGTTTTCTTTAGCTGTCACTTTCCATAAAAGGAAAATTGTTCGAGCTGGAAGAAAAGCGAAATGGATTCCAGAAAATGGTGGGTGAAGAATTAAACTTATGAAACCTGCCTTTTTGAAATAAAAAAATGAAGTAGATTTTGGAGTAATAGATGTAGTAAAGAAGGAGCAATCGTAATGAGTAAAGTTAAACAATGTATTCAAGCTTTGGAAATGGGACAATTAACACGTGCAAAAGAAATTTTTGATTCAATAAAAAATCAAGGAACAGAAGAAGAACAATTTCTATTAGCTGAACAATTGAACCAATTAGGATTTTTAGAACAGGCTGCAAGTTTGTATCAAGATTTATTACAAAATTATCCCGACGACGGAGAATTACTAACAATTTTAGCTGACATTTATATTCAATTAGACCGTGAAGACGAAGCGTTAAATATTTTAAGACAAATAAATATAAATGACCCATTCTATATACAATCACTAATTATCCAAGCAGACTTGTATGATTCACAAGGACTTTACGAAGTTTGTGAACAAAAATTATTAGAAGCTGAAAAAATCGACCCAAATGAACCAATCATCCAACTTGCCTTAGCTGAATTTTATGCCTCAATTGGTCGCTTTGCTGAAGCTATATATAAATTTGAACAAATTTTACCCCAAGCAGAGGAAATCGGAAATACAAATATAAATCAACGTTTAGCCGAAATTTATTCGACTGCAGGAGAATTCGAAAAGGCTATTCATTATTATGAAAAAGTATTAGATGAAAAACTTGATATTGACTCATTATTTGGTTATGGATTTACAGCTTATCAAGCAGGTATGTTTGAACGTGCAATAGAAAAACTAAATGAGACGATAGAACTTGACCGAGATTACCATAGTGCTTATTTACCATTAGCAAGAAGTTATGAACATATTGAGGATCTTGACAATGCTTTAAAGTTTGCTAAAAAAGGAATTGAAGTAAACCCATTTCAAAAAGAACTTTATTTGTATGCCGGTAAAATCTGTTTAAAACTTGGGGAAGAGCAAGACGCTGAACATTACTTTAAAGAAGCAATTAAACTGGACCCTTCATATTTAGACGCTGTGTTAACTTTAAATAAATTGTATTTAAAACAAATGCGCTATGCAGACATTATTGATTTAGTTGAACCGATGCTAAATGATGGTGAAGAAGATCCATATTTACTTTGGGATTATGCAGTAAGTTGTGAACAAGAAGAACGATATTCGGAAGCATTAAATGCATACCAAAAAGCATATAAATATTTAAAAGAGAATATGGAGTTCATGCAAAGTTATGGAATTTTTCTTTTAGAAGAAGGAAATCAAGCACAAGCTATCGAAGTATTTAAACAACTTCGAAAAATGGACCCAACAAATGTTGAATACATCGAACTCTTGGAGAGATTAGAAGAAAATCTTGATTAAAATGCATGTAATTCAACTAAAGGAGGGAGAATACGGTGGTCGCTCCTGTTTCGGTTAATGAGAAAAAAGAATTTATCCGTTGGTTTTTAAATAATTATCAATTAAAGCGCCGGGAGTGTGTGTGGATTTTAAATTATCTTTTAAGTCATGATCAACTAATGGAGAAGGTGCATTTTGTTGAACATGCGGAATATTGTCCACGAGGAATTGTGATGAGTACAATTTGTGTTGATGATGTTCCATTCAGATTTTATAAAGATTCGATCATGACAACTGATGCAGAAAAATCCTTCCATGATATTCGTTTGAATCGTGACCAAGATATTTATATCCAATTAAATTTTAAGTCCGTTCATAAATCACACCAATATGCTTTAGTATTGGAAAATAACCCTTATATGCCTGATATCGTTCAAATTTCAGAAAAAGAACGTGAACTCGCAAATAAATTTTTACAATCCTCCATTAAAGAATTTCAACTAGAGCGACTACGGAAAGAAATTGATCAGGCACTAGACAATAATGACAAGGAAGCCTTTCAAAAACTATCAGAACAATATAATAAAATTCTAAAGCAATAATACTTCTTAGAATTAGTGAATATGTAAATGGCATTTTATTTTAGTTTTTAACAGAAATGTTATATAAAAAATAATATTACGAATAAGGTGGCGCGACTGGAAAAATGTTTCGTCCAAATTCAGTGGGAATATAAAACCCATTTGACGAGATTATCCGCCACCTTTATTTTGCAGAATTTATGGAGCTGAATTTTAATAGCTCCTTTTTTTATTAAATAACTATAATTATAATGTTCGATAAATTGTCCGAAAATGTTCACAAATTATTCAAAAAATAAATAGTAACTATGCTATTCTTTAATTAGAATATACAAATAATTCTATTCTTTTAAATAATTCTGGTAAAATATGTATAGAGAAAGATTTTGATTAATAGGGTGGTGAAATTGTGAAATGGAATGCGAGAGACGCTACAGTCTTTTTTAATGAGAAAGAGTATATTGATACGGTTTGTATACCACTAGTCCCAATTGCATTTGAAGGAGATGGTAAAACAGCTGCTAATGAAAGCGAATTTATCGATTTAGTCACAAGAGCAATTGAAAAACAATTTAAAGGCAGAATTCTTTTATTACCACCATTTATTTATTTTCGTTCTTCTGAAGAAGAACTAAGTAGATTATTTGATTATTGGGAGAATTATATTGAAAACGGTTACTTTAAACATATAATTTTCATTACAAGTAATCCTTTCTGGCAAAAAGTAATTAATGGTAATTATAAAGTGATATGGCTTCCTTCGATTCCGTTAGAGCATTTGGATGAATCAACTAAATTGAGGGTTATTAATAATCAAGCTGAACAGGTTATTGATCACATAATTCACCATTGGCAAGAGGTAGAAAGGCGTAATAATTTACAGAAAAAATAAATTATTATATCTTTTTTAAATAAATTAATATATTTAAATTTATTTTAATTGACCTAACAATTTATATCATTTAATATTGGAAATAAATACCTTAATATAAAAAACTATTAATTTAGCAGATTGGGGGGATTTGCTAATGAGTAAAGAAAAGCAGTCGGGAAAAGAAAAACAAGATATTTCAAGACGCCAATTTTTATCCTATTCAATTATGGGTGTGGGAGGATTTATGGCGGCTGCTACTGTAATGCCAATGTTAAGAATGGCAATTGATCCTGTTTTGAAAGCTGAGGCGAGTGGAGATTTTATTGCAACAAATGTAAAAGTAGATGAAATTACTACTGAACCTCAACGGGTCGACTTTAACTTTGAACAAAAAGACGGTTGGTATGAATCTACTGTAACGCAAACGGCATGGGTTTATAAAGATGAAAATGGGGAAATCGTTGCGCTATCACCAATTTGTAAACATCTCGGTTGTACAGTAAGTTGGAACTCAAGTGATAATTACCCAGATAAATTTTACTGCCCATGTCATAAAGGAGTGTATGATAAAGACGGTACTAATGTACCTGGAACACCACCGAGGGGACCACTTGATCGTTATCAATATCAAATTAATGATGGCGTCCTCTATTTAAGTAGACGAGCAAGTGAAGTAGGGGGAGAGTAATCATGTTAAATAAGGTCTATGATTGGATTGATGAGAGATTAGATATAACACCTCTTTGGCGAGATTTAGCTGATCATGAAGTTCCCGAGCATGTAAACCCTGCCCATCATTTTAGTGCTTTTGTATATTGTTTCGGTGGATTAACATTTTTCGTAGTGGTTATTCAAGTATTATCTGGCATGTTTTTAACTATGTATTATGTACCTGATATTGTTAATGCTTGGGAATCAGTCTACTATTTACAAAATGAAGTTGCTTTTGGACAAATTGTTAGAGGAATGCACCATTGGGGAGCAAGTATTGTTATCGTCATGATGTTTTTACATACATTACGGGTGTTTTTCCAAGGCGCATACAAAAAACCTAGGGAATTAAACTGGATTGTTGGCGTTCTCATTTTTATGGTTATGTTAGCTTTAGGTTTAACGGGTTATTTATTGCCTTGGGATATGAAAGCTTTATTTGCTACAAAAGTAACCCTTGATATTGCCCAATCGACTCCATTAATCGGTGATATGTTAAAAACGTTAATTGCAGGGGATCAACATATAATTGGTGCAGAAACGTTAACACGATTCTTTGCTATTCATGTCTTTTTCCTTCCAGCTGCATTGTTACTGTTGATTGGATTACATTTTATTATGATTCGTAAGCAAGGAATATCTGGTCCGCTTTGATTTTGAATTTTACTTTAATAATTGTCTCCGAATTTAGGGTCATATTTACTTTGGGGGGAGTGTCATGAAAAGAGGAAAAGGAATGAAGTTTGTCGGGGATTCCCGGGTTTCGATAAATAATCGGAAGCCAAATATTCCAACTGACTATTCCGAATACCCCGGCAAAACAGAATGGTTTTATCCAGACTTTTTATTAAAAGAATGGATGGTCGGGGCTGTATTCTTAATAGGATTTTTATGTCTTGTTATTGCTGAACCACCGCCATTAGAGCGTGTTGCAGACCCAACAGATACAGCTTATATTCCATTACCGGACTGGTATTTCTTATTTCTTTATCAATTATTGAAATATTCATTTGCTTCCGGTCCTTTTAATGTTGTAGGGGCGTTTATTATCCCAGGTTTAGCAGTTACAGCACTTCTTTTAGCACCATTCCTTGACAGAAGTCCAAAAAGAAGACCTCTTGATCGTCCTTTTGCAACAGGTTTTATGCTATTAGCTGTTGCTGGTATATTTTACTTAACTTGGGAAGCGGCAGCTTATCATGATTGGGAAGCTTCAAAAGAACAAGGAAAGATTCGTGACGTTGTAGAAATTGATAAAGAAAATCCTGCCTATGGCATACTAGAAGCAAATACTTGTTTATCATGTCACGGTGAAAACCTAGAAGGGTCTGTGACGGGACCTCCTTTAGTAGGTACAGAGCTTTCAGCAGAAGAAATTATGGATATCGCTGTTAATGGTAAAGGCGATATGCCTGCAGGACTATTTACTGGAACAGAGGAAGAATTACAACAAATTGCAGAGTATATACTTTCAATTGAAGAATAAAATTATAGGTTAAAAAAACTGCTTAAGTTATTTAATTGAACTTAAGCAGTTTTTATTTTTTAAAAGAATCAAGAAGGTTTATAATAGTAGCGAGGTGAACGAATTGACAAAATTTTACTATCTTATAACACGCAAGGAAATTCTCGCACTATTATTAATTATTAACGTTCTCGGTACTATTTATGGATATTATTGGTACGGCTACCAATTAGAAGAAACGCCAGCGATCTTTTTAATTTTTGTTCCTGATAGTCCGACAGCTAGTTTATTTTTCTGTTTCGTTTTAGTCGCATTTTTATTGAAAAAAAATTGGCCACTCATTGAAGCTTTAGCCATTATTACTCTTGTAAAATATGGGATTTGGGCAGTAGTGATGAATTTATTAACATTAATGATTACAGGAGAACTGCATTGGACAGGCTATATGTTAATGTTCTCTCATTTAGCAATGGCAATAGAAGGAATCTTATATGCTCCTTATTATCGGTTTAAATGGATACATATTGTAATTGCAGGTATTTGGACTTTACATAATGACATTATTGATTACTTATTTTTAATGTATCCACGATATACGATAATCGGCGATTATTTACCACAAATCGGTTATTTCACATTTTGGCTAAGCGTTGTTTGTATTGGACTTGCATATTATTATGGAATCTACAAACAACGAAAACAATTATATTAAAAGAAAAGAATTTTAAGGTCTATACTTGTCCACTCTATCATACATTTAATTAGTGATAGGGGGGACAAGCGCATGAAACAGATCCTTGCACTAATAATTTTCATTTTTATGTCCACTGGATTATTGAATAATAATGTGTCAGCACAAGAGATTGATGTAAACTATATAAACGAATTAGCTGATGAAGCACTTAACTTCGCAAAAACCAACCGTTTTGATGAAGCAAAAAACAAAGTACAAACGATAAATAACATATTAAATTCACACTATATATTAACCGCAGATGAATCTAGAATTTTACAAAGTTCTTTTAATGAAGTGATTCGCTCACTAGATCATGATTCCATTAATGAAGAACACGTATTAAGAAATTTAACGAAGTACCGTTTAGTTGTTGATGCTGTTTTTACCGAGCATATGCCTTTATGGGGTGAAATGGAAGATTCAGTATTAACTGCCTTTCAAACTTTAAAAGATGCCTATCATATCAAAGATAATGATTTATTTATTCATGAATTAAAAGGGTTTTTGAGTATTTATGACCTCATTTATCCAAGTATCGTTTTAGACGTGCCAATTGAAAAAGTACAAAAAATTGATGCGCAAATTCAATATTTAGAACAAAATGCTCAACAAATATTAATTAGTGAAAATGGCATTGAAACGATGGAAGCAATTCAAATGGACTTAGAAAACTTGTTTAAGGGAACGGAAGAAGATGAAGCTGATCCTTCTTTATGGTGGGTAATCATCTCAACAGGCGGTATAATCATTTTAACATTAACATATGTAGGTTGGCGAAAATATAAAGCTGACAAAGAAAGAAAATACCGTTATAAAAAGAAACAAAAAAATTGACACTTTTTTCGATGTTTTGTATGATTTACTTAGAAAAATATAAAAACAGGAGGATCAACACTGGTGGAGTTTTTAATTTACTTTGCGATAATTACACTTATCCCAATCTTTGCTAGTATGAAAGTTAGAACAACATATAACAAGTATTCTAAAGTTCCGAGTTCAACTGGAGCAACTGGTTATGATGTAGCAAGAAGGATTTTAGATGCTCATGGTTTATACGATGTACAAATTGAAGAAATACGTGGGGTTTTAACAGACCATTATGATCCTCGTGCTAAAGTTGTACGTTTATCATCAGATATTTATCACGGGCATTCATTAGCAGCTATTGCGGTTGCTGCTCATGAATGTGGGCATGCATTACAGGATCAGGAAGAATATGCATTCTTGCGCTTCCGCTCAGCACTAGTACCATTAGCTTCATTTGGCTCCAACATTTCATGGATTTTAATTCTTGCCGGTATTTTCTTAACTGCAACAAACTTATTATTACTTGGTATTATCTTTATGGCTTTTGCTGTTTTATTCCAAGTCGTTACATTACCAGTTGAATTTAACGCTTCTAGCCGCGCCATGAATCAAGTTGTTTCACTTGGTCTAATTCGTAATGAAGAAGAAGGCGGAGCAAGAAAAGTATTAAATGCTGCTGCTATGACTTATGTAGCTGCTGCTGCGGTTGCTGTTATCGAACTATTACGTTTTATTTTAATGTATTTTGCTATGAATAGTGAAGATTAATTCTTAATGCAAAGACCGTTGCTGCCAAAATGGCAGCATTTTTTATTTTATTTTGAAAAAATTTTACGTAATTATTTTTTTATTTTCATCTAATGTGAAGCCTTCGCCAATAACTTCATGAACATGGGTTATAGATACAAAAGCAAAGGGATCAATAGCAAGGGCAATTTTTTTCACTTGATTTATTTGGTTTTTACCAACGACACAATATAAAACTTTCTTTTTCTCCTTTGAAAAAAAACCTTCACCATCTAGCGTAGTGACCCCTCGATCTAATTCAGTACTAATTTGTTCTGCAATTTTTTCATAGTTATTAGAAATAATAATAGCGCCTCTTCCTGAATATGCGCCTTCCTGAATAAAATCGATAATCTTTGCGCCAATAAATACAGCTATTAATGTATAGACTCCTTGTTGAAGTGTTAAATATGTTATAAGAGACAGTGTAATAATAGTAGCGTCAAATAAAAAAATCGTTTTCCCCATTGGCCAACCGAAAAATTTGTTTGCAAGTCTAGCGATAATATCAGAGCCTCCAGTTGTACCACCGACACGAAATATGATTCCGAGTCCAAGACCAATGAAAATGCCAGCAATTATAGCAATTAACAACATATCGCTTTCTAAAGGGATATCAATCCTATACCTTTGAAAAATTTCTAGAAATAAAGACAAACTAATAGTTCCGATGATTGTATATATAAAAGCAGTTCTTCCTAATATTTTCCAACCTATCCAAAAAATCGGTATATTTAAAACTAAATTACTAACGGATGGATTTATCTTAAAAAGAAAGTATAATAGCAGTGTAATACCGGTAAAACCGCCTTCAGCTAAATTATTTTCCATATTAAAATGAACGAGTCCAAAAGAGAAAATAGCAGTTCCTAAAAGGATAACTAGAATATTTTTAATTTTAATTGATTTTGTCATTTTTCTATTCCTTTCTAGTTGTGATACAATATACCTGTTAGAAATAATAACTACCGAACTAATCTTTCTTAATTCTTATCCTATCTAAAATCGTTTTTCCTATGCGTTTTTTGATATAGGATTTCAATAAAAATCAAAGATACTAGTGTATTAGGTAACTTGCTGAGGTGTTATTATATGAAAACGATGGAAGATTTACAGAGGGAAGTTGACGAATACATATCTCAATTTAAAGAAGGATATTTTAGTCCATTAGCTATGCTTGCTAGACTTTCAGAAGAGTTAGGGGAACTTGCAAGAGAAGTAAACCATTATTATGGTGAGAAGCCGAAAAAATCAACAGAAAAAGAAAATACTGTAGAAGAAGAGTTAGGTGATTTATTATTTGTCCTCATTTGTTTTGCTAACTCATTAAATATAAATTTAGAAGAAGCCCATGACAGGGTAATGGAAAAATTCCGTACGCGGGATGCAAATCGTTGGACGAGAATAGAGGAGGAAGAAAATGGAAACACCAATTAAAGTCATTATTTCAGGTCCAAGAGGAAGAATGGGAAAAGAAGCAGTAAAAATGGTATCGAACAACGAAAATTTCCAACTAGTTGGAGTGGTTGATCGGATAAATGAAGGAAAGAAATTATCTGAAGTAGATAATGAATTTAACAATATTGATTGTCTCGTTTATACAGATATTAAGCACTGTATTAAAGATACACAACCAGATTGTCTTGTAGAACTATCCGTTCCGCAGGCAGCTTTTGAACATATTAAAACAGCGTTAGCCTATAATGTGCGTCCAGTTGTTGGAACAACAGGATTAAATCAAGAAGAATTAGATGAATTAGAGACCATCGCGAATGATGGAAATATCGGTTGTATTATTGCTCCGAACTTTGCAATTGGCGCTGTGTTAATGATGAAATTTTCCCAAATGGCTGCTAAATATTTTCAAGATATAGAAATTATTGAAATGCATCATGATCAAAAATTAGATGCCCCAAGTGGTACTGCAATTAAAACTGCTCAATTGATTGAAGAAGTTCGCGCACCGAAAAAACAAGGTCATCCTGATGAAATAGAAAAAATGCCGGGTGCAAGAGGTGCAGATATGTCAGGGATGCATATACATAGTGTTCGCTTACCTGGTTTAATTGCCCATCAAACGGTAATGTTAGGTGGACAAGGTGAAACATTAACGATTCGCCATGATTCTTATAATCGAACATCATTCATGACAGGTGTAAAATTATCAATTGAAACTGTAATGAAATTAGATCGTTTCGTTTACGGTTTAGAAAATATACTTGATTAATTAAAAGTTTATTAATCTTAAACAACAGGAGTGTGTAATATGAACATAGCTTTAATTGCCCATGATAAAAAGAAAGCAGATTTAGTACAATTTGTAACAGCTTATAAGGATATATTTGAACAGCATACATTATTTGCAACAGGGACTACTGGGTTACGAATTCAAGAGGCAACAGGTCTTACTGTTCAACGCTTCCAATCTGGGCCTCTTGGCGGTGACCAAGAAATTGGTGCGATGATTGCTAAAAATGAAATGGATATTGTATTCTTTTTCCGTGATCCTATGACTGCTCAGCCCCACGAACCAGATGTAACAGCTTTAATTCGATTATGTGATGTGTACAATGTGCCAGTTGCAACGAATATGGGAACAGCTGAAGTTTTAATTCGTGGATTGCAACGTGGAGATATTGATTGGCGAAAAGTGATTAAAGATATGCGTTAAAATAAATTAATTATTTCTTTTGAACATATATCAACTTTAGATTATGACAATAATTGATAATACTGGGGGATAGAGATGAAATTGAAAATTGGTATTATATGTTATCCCACAGTTGGTGGATCTGGGGTTGTTGCAACAGAATTAGGAAAACTATTAGCTGAGAGGGGACACGAAATTCATTTTATTTCGTCTAGCATCCCTTTTCGTTTAAAAAAGCTGTATCCAAATATTTTTTATCATCAAGTAGATATAAACCAATATTCTGTTTTCCAATATCCACCGTATGATATACAATTGGCGAGCAAAATCGCTGAAGTAGTGCATAGAGAAAAATTACATATTATACATGCTCATTATGCTATTCCTCATGCAATTTGTGCATTATTAGCCCGACAAATGTCTGAACATGACTTTAAAATTGTAACAACATTACATGGAACAGATATTACCGTATTAGGTCAAGATCCATCATTAAAACGGGCAATACAATTCGGAATTGAAAAATCCGATGCTGTAACAGCTGTTTCAAATGCCCTTGTACAAGAAACATATGAGTTAGTTACAGCTAAAAAGCCAATAAACGTTGTTTATAATTTTATTGATGAGCGAGTATATGCTGAACGAGAAAATAATCATAAATTAAAAGATAATTTTGGTATTGAAAATAATGAAAAAGTTATTATTCATGTATCGAATTTTCGACCAGTAAAACGGGTTCAAGATATTGTAAATACATTTGCAAAAATTAGAGAGTCAATGCCTGCAAAATTATTGCTTGTCGGGGACGGACCTGATATGTCTAAAATTGAAAATCTTGTTGACCAACTTCAACTAAAAGAATCCGTCCTATTTTTAGGTAAACAAGATAACTTAGAAGAGTTGTATTCAATTAGTGATTTACTTTTATTATTATCCGAAAAGGAAAGTTTTGGTTTAGTAGCTTTAGAAGCAATGGCTTGTGGTACTCCTGTTATTGGTACAAAAATCGGTGGCATCCCTGAGGTAATAGACCATGGTAAAACGGGATTTATTTGTGAATTAGGTAATATCGAACAAATTGCTAGTTTTGCAATTGATTTATTACAAGATAAACGCCTTCACGAAAAATTCTCAAAAGAAAGTGTGAATCGTGTGAAAAATAGGTTTTCTTCAGCACAAATTGTCGGTCAATATGAAGATATTTATTATCGATTAGTAGAAATGGATGAAATGTAATGTTAGTGAAATTTAAAAAGGCCGTGCCAATTATTGAAAAAATTGAAAAAGCAGGTTTTGAAGCGTACTTCGTCGGAGGGTCCGTTCGCGACTATTTATTAAATAAGCCGATTGAAGATGTGGACATTGCTACGAGCGCCTTTCCTGATGAAGTTAAACAAATTTTTCCTAAAACAATTGATGTAGGAATTGAACATGGAACCGTAATCGTTGTTTACGAAGGAGAAAATTATGAAATCACAACTTTTCGAACTGAAGATCAATATGTTGATTTCAGGCGACCAAAGGAAGTTACATTTATCCGTTCATTAAAAGAAGATTTACAACGACGTGACTTTACGATGAATGCAATCGCTATGACAAAAGATGGTGAATTAATAGATCCCTTCGATGGACAACAAGATATTAAGAATCAAATCATCCGTACTGTAGGAGAACCTGAGGAACGATTTAAAGAAGATGCACTCCGTATGATGCGAGGGGTCCGTTTTGTTAGTCAATTATCCTTTTATTTAGAAAAAAACACGTACAGTGCAATCGAACGTTTAGCACCATTACTTCAACATATTTCAGTAGAACGTATTTATATGGAATTTATGAAACTATTAAAGGGTAAAAATTGTAGTAAAGCTTTAGATTTAATAGCAGAAAGTAATCTATATGAATTTTTACCTGGATTTAGTGAATATCGCGAACAACTAAAGAAGGCAACTACATATATTTCTAATAGAAATCTAAATGAGGTTGAAGTATGGGCGTTATTATTAATTCTATTTCAAAATGAATCGATTGAAGAATTATTAAGAAAATGGAAAATGCCAGTAAAATTGATTCGTAAAATAAAGCAGATAATTCAAGCCTATAAAAATAGACAAAATGAATCTTGGAGTAATGAATCAATTTATCTAACAGGGCTCGATATTGCGATTCATACAGAAAAAGTTTTTTGTGCTATTAATAATAAGGAAGCCGACACTTCGGTTAAAAAAATCCGTCAAACCTTTGTTGGATTACCAATTAAAAATCGGGATGAATTAGCAGTAAATGGGAATGACTTAATGAAATGGAGCGACAAACGTGGTGGACCTTGGGTACGTGAAGCGTTGGAAAAAATTGAATTGGCTGTTATTCGTGGTGAAGTAATGAATGACAAGGAGCAGATCAAGGAGTGGTACAGTACGTGAAGTCAAATGTAAGACAAGCACTATTAGATGCATTTAAACATGCAGACGGAGAATATATTTCTGGTGAAAAATTAGCACAGACTATTGGTTGTAGCCGTACAGCTATCTGGAAGCATATTGAAGAGTTAAAAAAGGACGGGTTTCAAGTTGAAGCAGTTCGAAAAAAAGGATATCGATTAGTAACTCCTTCCAATAAATTGTCCGAAGATGAAATATATCTCGGTTTACAAACAGAAACGATAGGAAGATCAGTTTACTTTTATGAATCAGTATCTTCCACACAAAAAATTGCTAAAGAGTATGCAATGAATGGTGCGAATCACGGAACATTAATTGTTGCTGATGAACAAACTGAGGGAAGAGGACGGATGGTAAGAAAATGGCATTCCCCAAAAGGTACTGGAATTTGGGCTAGTTTTATTCTTCGTCCTGATATTCAACTTCAACATGCACCACAACTAACACTATTGACAGCAGTTGCTGTAGTTCTAGCGATTAAAGATGTAACAAACATAATACCTGAAATAAAATGGCCAAATGATATTTTAATTAATGGGCGTAAAGTGTGTGGCATATTAACAGAATTGCAAGCAGAAGAAGATCGAATTCAATCTGTGATTATTGGTATTGGCATTAATGTAAATCAAAGTACTGAAAATTTTTCTGACGATATACAAATGATAGCAACTTCATTAAAAATTGAATTAGAGCAAACGGTTAATCGAACCGAAATTATTCAAAAACTATGTTATTATTTAGAGCAGTTACTTAACTTATATATTTCTGAAGGTTTTCCACCAATTAAACGATTGTGGGAAACATATGCCATTTCCATTGGTAAACAAATTACAGCTCGAACTTTAAAAGGTACGTTCGAGGGATTAGCGCTTGGAATTAATGATGAAGGTGTACTATTATTAAAACAAGCAAATGGTGAAATAATTGAAATCCTTTCAGCAGATATAGAAATAAAATAAGATTAAGAGTTTCTTTTTTACATCAGTAGAAGAGAAACTCTTTTTATATTTATAGAATTTTTTTATAAAAATACTATTCAGCCATTTTGAATTTTGCTATAATGTGAATTGGAGCTGCACCGATATGGGCGGTATCTAGACGGTTCAATTTTTAAAAATAATAAAAGAATCTGCCTGTAGCCTATTTGGACCGGGACGGAGGGATGAAACGAAAGATTTTACAAGGGCAGGGGACTGCTCTCATACGATAAAAAGCATTTCTAGTTTATTCATAATCTTAAATTTACTAGATAATGCTTTTTGTATGGGAGCGTCCCTTTTTGATGCACTTTTTCTTGTTTCATTACCTCTTAATATTATATGAGAGGAGAATATTTATGAAACAAACAACTGATTTTTACCAAATGAAAGAAAGAAATGAAAAAATTACGATGATTACTGCTTATGATTATCCATCGGCAAAACTGGCTGAGCAAGCAGGAATTGATATGATTTTAGTCGGGGATTCTTTAGGTATGGTAATGCTAGGGTACGATTCTACTATCCAAGTAACCCTAGATGATATGATTCATCATACAAAGGCAGTAAAAAGAGGAGCAATCGATACATTTATCGTGGCAGATCTTCCATTCGCTACTTACCATAGTAGCCGAGAAGAAACGGTTAGAAATGCCGCAAAGTTAATGCAAGAAGGTGGAGCCCATGCAGTAAAGCTTGAAGGAGCGGAAGACATTATCTTAGAACATATCGAAGCGTTAAAGGTTGCAGGAATACCGGTTGTAGCTCATATCGGCTTAACTCCACAATCTGTTGCTGTTATTGGTGGTTATAAAGTTCAAGGTAAATCTGTAGAGGCTGCACAGAAACTTATTGAAGAAGCGAAAAAATGTGAAAAAGCAGGGGCTTTTGCAATCGTATTAGAATGTGTTCCACGCCAATTAGCTGAAGAAATTACGAAACAATTAACGATTCCAGTGATTGGCATTGGTGCCGGACCAAATTGTGATGGCCAAGTTTTAGTTTATCATGATTTACTTGGTTATGGTGTCGAGCGCCTTCCAAAGTTTGTTAAACAATATGTTAATATTCAAGAGGATATCGTTTCTGGAATTCAGGCATACATTAATGAAGTTAAAACTGGTGTTTTTCCAGATGAAAAGACTAGCTACACAATGAAAGATGGCGTACTTGAAAGTTTATACGGAGGCATTAAAGGATGATCACTGTTATTGAAACTGTTAAAGAAATGCAAAATATAAGTAGCAAATTAATAATATCTGGAGAAACGATAGGTTATGTTCCAACAATGGGTTATTTACATGAAGGACATTTAACCTTAATAAAGAAAGCACGCAAAGAAAATTCTAAAGTGATAATCAGTATTTTCGTTAACCCACTGCAATTTGGACCAAACGAAGATTATGAAACGTATCCGAGAAATTTTGCAAGAGATAAAAAGTTAGCAAGTGAAGCCGGGGTAGATTATATTTTTTACCCCTCTGTACAAGAAATGTATCCTACTGAAATGACGACAAATTTAACAGTTACAAAAAGAACAGACGTTTTATGTGGTAAAAATCGGATAGGTCATTTCGATGGCGTAGCAACTGTGTTGTTAAAGTTATTTTCAATAATCCGTCCAAATCGAGTTTATTTCGGTTTAAAGGATGCCCAACAAGTGGCTGTAGTTGATGGCTTAATTCAAGATTTCAATTTACCAATTGAACTTTGTCCTGTAGAAACTGTCCGCGAAGAAGATGGACTGGCGAAAAGTTCCCGTAATGTTAATTTAACGATGCCTGAAAGAGAGGAAGCATCATATTTATATAAATCGTTACTAGAAGGGAAAAGGTTAATTGAATCTGGTGAACGTAATCCAGATGTTGTCATTGCAGCAATGAATGAGTATTTGAAAGAACACATTTCAGGGGAAGTTGAATACGTAGAAATTCATTCATTCCCATCGTTACTTCCATTAAGACAACTGGAAGGAAAAATAATCATTGCTCTTGCAGTAAAATATTCAAAAGCAAGATTGATCGATAATATCATTTTAAATGTAACGTGAATTTACTCAATAAAAGGTGGTTAATAATGTATCGAACAATGATGAAGGGGAAACTCCATCGTGCTCGAGTAACAGAAGCGAATTTAAATTATGTAGGTAGTATTACAATCGATGAAAACTTACTTGATGCCGTAGACATGTTACCAAATGAAAAAGTACAAATTGTAAATAATAACAATGGAGCCCGATTGGAGACATATATTATTCCTGGAAAAAGAGGTAGTGGTGTAGTTTGTTTAAATGGAGCAGCCGCCCGTCTCGTTCAACCAGGAGATGTTATCATTATTATTTCTTACTGCATGATTGAAGAAGCAAAAGCGAAATATCATCAACCAAAAATTGCAGTATTAGATGAAGAAAATAAAATTGTTGAAATGATTGAATCAGAACCTGAAACATACATCTTAAATTCATAATGAAACTTAGATGAAAATAGTTCTGAATAGACATTTAATCATTCTTTTAATAGATTTGATTAAATGTCTTTTTTATGTATTTTTCTGATTGTATTAAATGCATAATTTATATAGCTTTACTTTTCGATAATCAATAAATATGATAATGTTTCTATAGTTAACAAATTATATATATTGGATATATTTAAACATGAAGATTGTTGATTTAGTTAAGATGGATGTTACCGCGATTAAATCAAACAATAGGTTTGCTTTTAGAATTATGAGGTGTTTAATTTGAATAAATTCGTAATTGTTGATATTGAGACAACAGGTCACTCACCAAAAAAAGGCGATCGTATTATACAATTTGCTGGTGTTGTCATTGAAAATGAAAAAATTGTTGATATATATACTACATACATCAATCCTGAGATTCCAATTTCTCCATTTATTACCGAATTAACTGGAATTGATAATGAACAAGTAGCAACAGCACCATTGTTTCATGAAGTGGCAGAAGATATTATTCAATTATTAGATGGTGCTTGTTTTGTCGCTCATAATGTTCATTTTGATTACACATTTTTACAGGAACAATTAGAAATAAATAACTTTCCACTACTTAATTGTCCGCTTCTTGACACGGTTGAAATGACTAGGATTTTTATGCCAACAATCGAAAGTTTAAAGCTTAACGATATTGCTACTTTTGCCGGTTTCGACCATGATAGGCCACATCAAGCGGATAGTGATGCATTTGTTACTGCAGAATGGTTTTTAACTTTACTACAAAAAATAAATACTTTTCCAAAAAGGACAATCAATCAATTACGTAAATATTCGAAAGGTTTACGGACGAATCTTTATGAAATATTAGACGAAATTTACGAGAAGAAAACTGAAACAAAAGAGAAGTTTCCAGAACACCTGGAAATTTATCGAGGAATCGTATATAAGAAGCAAAAATTAATTGATAATCAATCTGAACAAATTATCGATGGAAATCAAGAATATGATTTAGAAGATTTTATTAATAAGGATAAACTACGGGCGGAACAATGGAATTTAGTTGAATACATATATAAATGTCTCAGTGATGGTGAGCTTTCTTTAGTTGAGGCAGATTTGACACAAAAAAAAGAGTTATCATACTTATTAGCTGCTACCGCTCTATCGATAATAAAACAAGAACCGGTTGTAGTTTCTCTTGCGACAATCGGCAATCAACAAATGGTAGTTGATGAAGTACTACCACAATTAAAGTCGATTTTAAAAGTTCCAATCCATGTTCAGTTGTTAAAAGGTAAACAACAATATTTAAACTTATGGAAGTTCGAAAGAGTATTAAAAGATGAAAATCAAAATTACGACGAAATAATAACGAAGATGCAAATGCTCGTTTGGCTAACGGAAACTGAAACTGGAGATGTTAGTGAAATTAATTTATCTAGTGCCGGCATACAATTTTTGAAAAAAATTTCTGATATAACTATTGCAGAGGCAGATCACAACAATCCGTGGAAAAACCGTGATTTTTATAAAAATGCTATAAACAATGCTCAACACGCCCAGGTTATACTAACTAATCATCACTTTTTAATGGCTAACCGGTCCAAAGTGTTGCCAAATGTTAATATGAATTACTGCATTATTGACGATGCTCACCTCTTTGAAAAAAATGCCGAAAAATATTTTGGCAAAAGATTAAGTTATTCATCATTAAAATTTTATCTTAACCAACTTGGAAGTCCTGAACAGTTAAAACTAGTTGGTAAAATTGAAAAATTAATTAAAGATAAAAGTATTTACACAAAAGAATCGACACTGATGATTCAGAACTATTTACAAGACTTTTCAGAAAAAGGCGAGGAATTCTTCCAATTATGTTATCATCTATTGAAAACTTCAAAAAAGGATTCGGAACAGGGAAAAATTAGCCTTCAAATTGAAATTCATGAAAATGATAGTCTGTTATACTGCTGGGAACGGTTTTATGATGCATACTTAAATATACATCAAGCATTTTATCAACGATTATTGGCTTTGCTTGACAATTATCAAAATATGACAGATCAAGAAAAATTATTAGTTGAAGATTTTGCTTTTTTAATAAAACAATTAACACAAATAAGTGACATGCAACAGGAATTTACTATGGAAGATGTAAAAAACATAATTTGGTTAGAGGCGGATTTAAAAAGCCCTCAATCAACAATTGTGTGGAAGAGTTTACCTGTTGATATTCACGAACAACTGGCTGATTTTTATTTATCGAAAAAAGCCGTTTTATTTATCTCACATTCATTAACGATAAAAAATTCATTTGCCTATACGAGTGAACAATTGGGACTCGATTCATTTCCATACGTTTCGAAACAATTTCAAACAAATATAAATAAAGAAGTAAGTGTGCATCTGTATGCGATGAATGACATTCCCAATATTTTAGAAGTATCGGAGGAAGAATTTATTGAAATCATTAGCAATCATATTATAGCCATTGCACAAACTGTTCAAGGGAAACTTTTCATAACTTTTAGCTCTTATGAAATGTTAAAAAAAGCTTATAATTTGATTAAGGACAGTGAATTATTAGATGAGTTTGTGCTTCTTGCACAAGGGGTTTCTGGTGGAAGTGTGCATCGATTAGCTAAACAATTTAATCGTTTTGAAAAAGCGTTGTTTTTCAGTACTACATCCCACATAGAAACCTTGCAGCTAGAAGGAAAAATAGATGCAATGATTGTCGTTCGGCTACCATTTGCATCACCTAATGAACCTGTTTTTGCTAATCGATTAAAAGTAATTAAGAGTAAAGGAAAAAGTCCGTTTTATGAATTGTCTTTACCAGATGCGATTTTACGTTTTAAACATAGTTATATAAAATATTTAAAATTAAATCATACAAAGGGATTTTTCATTGTCTTTGATAAAAGAATTTTTGACAGTAAATATGGTCCAGCTTTTATCGATTCACTTCCAACAGTTTCGATGAATATTGTAGATTTACCAGAACTTTGTCAATGTTTAGAGGACGTATAAAACCTTACACAGGATTGTCATAAATATATCTTTTTTTATATTGAAATTTTTCCGATATTATTGTAAAAATGTATTATCTTTTATCGGTTTTGTTGGTATAATGGAGAAAAAATTTTTTATATGATAGATGAAAGAAAAGGAGTGTAGTATGAAAAAGGGGTTACTAATCAGTATATTTTCACTATTAATTTTAATAATTATTGGTTCTGTAATTATATATTTTTCATCAACATCACCGATCAAGAGGGGAGAAGAGACTGCTGTTGAACGAGCAAAAGCAGAAACAGATTTAACAGAAGTAAATTCAATTGAGTGGTTTCATTATCTCGACAAGTATTATGTAATTACAGGAAAGAATGATAATGGTGAAAAAATTCATGTTTGGGTGCCTGAAGATGATAAAAAGGAAGTTTTAGTTAAAAATGCTAAAGAAGGATTATCAGAAGAAGAGGTCATTCACATAATTCAAAATGGATTAGATGATTTTTCTTCAGAAAAACGTCCGAAAAAAATTATAAGTATTAAATTAGGTATGGTTGAAGATGCTCCAGCCTATGAAATCACATATAAAGACCGAAAAAATCGTCATAGTATATTATATTTAGATTTTTACAATGGTGATTGGTATCGAGTATACAATTTATAGATAAAATTTGTCTAATTCGGTTAAATCCGACGAGGAGGATATAAAAAATGGATTTAGCAAACAGAACAAAAACATTAACACCTTCAGCAACATTAGCAATTACAGCGATGGCAAAAGAATTGAAAGCAAGTGGAGTTGACGTCATTGGCTTAGGAGCTGGAGAACCTGACTTTAATACACCAGATCATATTATTGAGGCAGCTTATCAAGCGTTATTAAATGGTAAAACAAAATATACAGCTACAGGTGGAATAGAAGAATTAAAACGAGCTGTATGTGATAAATTGTTAAAAGATCAAGGATTGACATATGAAACTTCTGAAATCATTGTAACAAATGGAGCAAAACATGCACTTTACACATTATTCCAAGCTTTGTTAAATGAAGGCGATGAAGTGATTGTTATTGCGCCTTATTGGGTAAGTTACACGGAACAAATTAAATTAGCTGGTGGAGTTCCTGTTATTATTGAAACAACTGAGGAAAATGAATTTAAACTCACGGCAAGTCAATTGGAAGGGGCTGTGACAAGTAAAACAAAAGCAATTATTATCAATTCACCATCAAATCCAACGGGAATGTGTTATTCTGAAAGGGAACTACTTGAAATTGGAAGTATTTGTTTGAAACATAACATTACAATTGTTTCCGATGAAATTTATGAAAAATTAGTTTATGATGGTCAAAAACATGTTTCTATCGCCCAGCTTTCAGAGGAGTTAAAACAAATTACGGTAATCATAAATGGTTTATCAAAAGCATATTCAATGACTGGATGGAGAATTGGTTATGCGGCAGGTAATAAAGAATTAATTAAACAGATGACCTCGATTGCTAGTCATAGCACATCTAACCCTACTACGCCAAGCCAATATGGAGCCCTTGCAGCATTCAATGGTCCACAAGATGTTGTTGAGGAAATGCGTATTCAATTTGAAAAACGATTAAATATGTTTCACGAAGCCCTTGTCAATATACCAGGTTTCACTTGCTTGAAACCAAAAGGAGCATTCTACCTATTTCCAAATGTAAAAGAAGCAGCAAAATTATGCGGATACAGTACTGTAGATGAATTTGCTAAAGCTCTTTTATCAGAGGCTCATGTTGCTGTCGTACCTGGTGCAGGATTCGGAGCACCTGATTACATTCGTGTATCATATGCTACAAGTGAGGCGGATTTAATAGAAGCAGCAAAACGGATTAAAAATTTTGTTGAAGAAAAAATGGCACAATAATATTTTTGGTCTATCCTCTTAAACACTAGTTAGATTTAAAATTTACAATCTAATGAAAGTGTTTATGAAGGGTAGACCTTTTTCTATTTTATAAAATTATGGGGAATAACTGTTAGTAAACATTGCTTGACTGAAAATTGAGCGTTATAATGTATAAGGACTATTTACGAGTAAATCGTTTTTGGAGGGAATTTTGTGAAAACAAGAATTGCTGAAGTTAAAAATTACGTAGGACAAGAAGTAACCATCGGTGCATGGTTAGCTAATAAGCGTTCTAGCGGTAAAATTGCCTTTTTACAACTTCGAGATGGTTCTGGCTTTATCCAAGGTGTTGTTGTTAAAGCAGAAGTTTCAGAGGAAGTTTTTAAATTAGCAAAATCAATTACACAAGAATCTTCACTTTATGTAACTGGTATTGTCCGTGAAGATTCCCGTTCACCATTTGGATATGAATTAGGAGTTACTAATATTGAGTTAATCCATGAAGCTCACGATTATCCTATTACACCAAAAGAACATGGTACAGAATTTCTAATGGATCATCGTCATCTATGGTTACGTTCGAAAAAACAACATGCCAATATGATTATCCGTAATGAGATTATCCGTGCTACATATGAATTTTTCAATAAAGAGGGCTTTATTAAAATTGACCCGCCAATTTTAACAAGTAGTGCTCCTGAAGGTACTACAGAACTTTTCCATACTAAATATTTTGATGAAGATGCGTTTCTTTCTCAAAGTGGACAATTGTATATGGAAGCGGCGGCTATGGCCTTTGGAAAAGTGTTCTCCTTCGGACCAACTTTCCGTGCTGAAAAATCAAAAACTCGTCGTCATTTAATTGAGTTTTGGATGATTGAACCAGAAATGGCATTTACAACACATGAAGAAAGTTTAGAAGTACAAGAACAATATGTATCTTACATTGTTCAATCAGTCTTGAAAAATTGTGCATTAGAATTACAAACATTAGGCCGTGATACTTCAAAATTAGAAAATGTAAAAGCTCCATTTCCTAGAATTACATATGATGATGCCATTAAGTTTTTACATGAACAAGGTTTTGATGATATTGAGTGGGGCGATGATTTCGGGGCTCCACATGAAACTGCAATTGCAAATGCCTATGATAAACCAGTATTTATCGTTAACTTTCCTAAGGATATTAAACCGTTCTATATGCAGCCACACCCAGACCGAGATGATGTAGTACTATGTGCGGACTTAATTGCTCCAGAAGGATATGGGGAGATTATCGGTGGTTCAGAACGTATTTATGATTATGAGTTAATGAAAGCTGCCCTTGAAAAGCATAATCTACCATTAGATGCTTATGGTTGGTATTTAGATTTATGTAAATATGGTGCCGTACCACATTCCGGTTTCGGATTAGGTTTAGAACGTACAGTTGCGTGGATTACTGGTGCAGAACACGTACGGGAAACAATCCCATTCCCACGTCTACTAAATCGTCTATTCCCATAATGCTGTAGATAATAAAAAATGAGCTGAATAAGCAAAAAATAAAGGTGACGGCGGAAAGCGTCCGTCACCTTATTTTTTTATGTTGACTAGAGTTTTGTTTTCAATAACTCATTTTTTGAAATCCACAAAAAATATTTCTCGTCCAGTTTGATTTCTGCTTCCTCCTTTTGGTTCAATACTTGCTTTTAAGAGTTTAAATTCCTCAACATTAATATCTTCTATAAAAATCTTCGTTTCTCCATTAACAATCGGTAGAATTTCATAATCAAAAGTATCGTCCTTATATATAATCCATAGTTGATGATCTTGATTGGTTACTTGTTCTAACCCTTTTACTTGTAAAAGCATCTCTTTCGTTACAACATTCACCCAAACATTACCGTTAAGATCGTTTTGATTATTTACTGGGATGATTGGTAATTGTTGAGTATGTTGATTTTCCTGAAAATTTTTTTCCACAAAATCGGCATTTTGCTGTTCTGTCGCAAAGTATTTCTCATTTGTTTTTTCGCTAAACAAATTTGTTGTTGTAAAAAAGATAATTATTATTAAAGCAATACTCGTAAATAAAATTGAAGGCTTTAATCTATTTATTTGTTTAGATCGATTTTGTAGGTTTTCAATACTATTCCACACTCGCAATTTTAATAACTTAGAAGGATTTCTCACTTCATTCGGTCTTTTATGTAAAACAAATTTCCAATTATTTAGTATCCTTTGACAATGCGCGCATTGATTAATATGTATGCTTATTTTTTTAACTTCTTTTTCATCGATATTACCTAATATATAGTCAATTATCTTTTCTTCATACAAATGTTGCTTATGCTCCACTTTTCTTTTCACCTCGACTAGTATCGATCCAATTAATCAAATCCTTCTGTTTTCGTAAATTATTTATACCGTAACGAATGAGAGATTTTACTGAGCCTAGAGGCTTTTTCATTGTTGAAGCAATTTCTTTATGTGTTTCTCCGCGATAGTAAGCGCGAATTATTGCTTCCCGTTGCTCTTTAGGCAAACAATTTAAAGCATCGAAAACTAAATTTTGCTCGAACATTTGGAGAAACTGTAAGTCTGCTCCGTTAACTTTTCCATTCATTTCAATTAATTGTTCTAGTCGTTTTACGAGTAAATATTTATTTTTTCGTATACGATCTATTGCTCTACTTTTTGTTTTAACAGCAAGCCAGGTTTTGACACTACCTTTTGTTTTACTATATTGCTCTGCTTTTTGGAACACTTCTAAAAACACATCGTGACAAACATCTTCTGCTTCTGATTGATCTTGGATGATCGATAATGCAATTTGATAAACAAAGGAAATATATTTTTCGTAGAAAATATTAAAAGCAACACGAGAACCAGAAGCAATATTTTCCAATAATTGAATACTTTCTTGATTGTCCATTTTATTGCCTCCTTGTTTTCGTAATTTTCTCCATAAATTATGACGGAAGTACAATTGATTTTGTTACTGTAAAATTTAAAAATCATCCCAAGATAAAATTCATATTCTCTTAAAATTTTTCATAAAAAACAAATCCAAATTTAAAGTTGTAACGTAACAATAGTGGAAATGCAATTAAAGGAGGAATAAACATGGATAAGAGAATTAAGAACATCATAGCTTTTTTAATTTGCAGTGTCTTAATGATGACACTAATCAAACCACAAGGAACTTTAGCTGTCGAAAATGTATCTTTATTCACTCCTTATACTGGTGTATCTGCTTCACCAGGAGATACAATTGAATATACAGTCGGTGTTATTAATAATGGATCTAGTATAAAAAACATGTCTTTTTCACTTGAAGATTTACCAGAAGGATGGACTTATCAATTATCTGCAGATGGTCGAGAAATACAAGAATTATCAGTGCGTGGAGTTAGTGAGGAAACTATAAATCTAGTGATTACTGTACCTGGTGATGTAGAACAAGAAGATTATCGTTTTAATTTAGTTGCTACTGATGAGAGTGGAAAGTCTTCACTACAATTTTTAGTACGTATAACAGAATCTGGCGCTTCAGTGTCAGACTTTACAACTGAACAAGCTAATTTACAAGGCCATGCAGATTCACAATTTACATATACGGCAACATTACGTAACCGGACTGCAAGTCAAAAAAATTATGCATTAAGTTCAAAGGCAGGAGCAGGTTGGGGAGTAGTATTTAAATCTGGCGGCGACTCAGTTTCGTCAATTGCTTTAGAGCCAAATGAATCAAAGGATATTACTATTGAAGTTACGCCACCTGAAAATGTAGAAGAAGGAACCTTTGAAATTCCTATCCAAGCACAAGCAGGGGATGTAACAGCAGAATTAACATTAGAAGCTGTTATTACAGGTAGTTATGGTATGGAACTAACAACTCCAAATGGAAACTTAAGTACAGATATTACCGCTGGCGATGATAAGGTTATAGATTTAGTAGTAAAAAATACTGGAACAGCACCATTAGTTGATATTAATTTATCAGCTCAAACCCCTCCGAATTGGGAAACGGAATTTGATAAGAGTACGATTGCACAGTTAGAGCCTGGTCAATCTGAAACAGTAAAGGTGAAAGTAACTGCTTCTGATGAAGCGATTGCTGGTGATTATGTAGCCACTTTTTCAGCAACTTCCGCCGAAACATCTGCAAATGCAACGTTTAGAATATCGGTTGAAACGTCAACGCTATGGGGAATTGTTGCAGTATTAATTATTCTTATTGTAATCGCTGGTTTATATTACATTGTTAAAAAATATGGGAGGAGATAAGATTGACAGAACCAATTATTAAGATAGACAACTTAACAAAGCAGTACGAAGATCAAGTAGCTGTTAATCAACTATCTCTTTCCATTAAAAAAGGCGAGATATTCGGTCTGCTTGGACCGAATGGGGCAGGAAAAACGACTACCATTTTAATGTTATTAGGTCTAAGTGAACCAACGGCAGGAACAGTTAGAGTTTGTGGTATTGACTCAACAAGAAATCCTATCGAAGTTAAACGGAAGGTAGGTTATTTGCCAGATGATGTCGGTTTTTACCAAAATATGACAGGGTTGGAAAATTTAATATATACAGCACGTCTAAATGGTCTAGACTCAAAAGAAGCAGAAAAAAGAGCACTCTATTTGTTAGACAAAGTAAAATTAATTGATGCAGCCCATAAAAAAGCAGGTAAATATTCACGAGGAATGAGACAAAGATTAGGTTTAGCTGATGTGCTGATTAAAAATCCGGAGGTAATAATTTTAGATGAACCGACATTAGGAATCGATCCTGAAGGTGTTCGTGACTTTTTACAATTAATAAAACAACTAAATGTTGAGGAAAAAATTACTGTATTATTATCTTCACATCATTTACACCAAGTGCAACAAATTTGTGATCGTGTCGGTATATTTGTTAAAGGAAAATTAATTGCTGAAGGGAATATGGAGACGTTAGCACAAAAATTATTTTTGGAAGATACGTTCACGATTTATGTGCAATGTAATCCCATCTCAGAAGAGTTGAAAGATGCTATTAAGGGGTTACCTAATGTAAATAAAGTAGAGATAAACGATGATTATATGATTATATATTGCAAAGAAGATGTTTCGCCTATTATAAGTAAGACGGTTATAGAAAAAGGAGCTTCTTTATACAACATTCAGAGGAAAAATTTTGGTTTAGATGAAATTTATCATCGTTATTTTGAAGGACGTGAAAATGATGAATTACAACATCATTAAAGATAAAGTTAATCACTTGTTTCAGTTTGATAAATTTGAATCAGTCAGTGGAATACCATCCGTATTTTGGACAATTGTTCAAAAAGAGTTTACGGACTATATTCGAAGTTGGCGAATAATCATTTTACTGGCTATCATATTATTAACTTGTATTGGTTCACTATATACGGCTATAACTTCGATACAAGATGCGATTGATCAAGCAGCCGGCGATGCTGAAGAGATAGGGCGACATTCTTATTTGTTTTTACAATTGTTTACGGTGAGTGATGGTACTCTTCCATCCTTTATCACCTTTGTCGGGTTTTTAGGACCATTATTAGGGATTGCTCTTGGTTTTGATGCAATTAATTCTGAAAGAAATAAAGGAACATTAAGCCGTCTAATGGCTCAACCAATTCCGAGAGACTTTGTTATAACAGGGAAGTTTATTGCTTCATTATTGCTCTGTGCAATTTTATTTTTTTCATTAGGATTATTAGTTACAGCATTAGGCATTTTAATTTTAGGGATTCCGCCAACATTAGAAGAATTTCTACGTATCTTATTCTTCTTATTCCTATGTATTGTTTATATTGCGTTTTGGCTAAATTTAGGCATATTATTTTCTGTTATATTTAAGCAGGCGGCTACATCAGCATTATCATCGATTGCTATTTGGTTGTTTTTTAGTATTTTTTATTCTATGATTATAAATCTTTTCTCTAAATCTTATTTGAATCCAAATTCCCTTACTACTATAGAAGATGCTTTGGACCGATCGACATTTATACTTAACTTACTTAGAATTTCACCGAATTATTTATTTAATGAATCGACGACAACTTTGCTTTCGCCGACAGTTCGAAGTTTAGGTCCGTTAACAGTTGAACAAACAGTTGGTGCAGTTGCAAGCCCGTTACCATTTAGTCAAAGCTTATTACTGATATGGCCACAATTAACTGGATTAATTGCTGCTACTTTAATCTGCTTTGCTATTGCATATATCATATTTATGAGACAGGAGATACGTGCACATTAAGAACAAAATTTTTTGAGATCCAATTGCTTTCATTCGAAACAATTGGATCTTTTGCATTTATATAAATGAAAAAATCTATATTTCAGAGATGTTTTGTAATAATATCATGGTGACGATGTTCTTATAATAAATACTTTTTCATGCTATACTTATACTGAGGTGCTGTTAATGTATAAAAAAATGTTTCTGTCCTGGATTGAAGAAGGGGTTGTATCGATTCCTTCTTTTTTATTCAGCTATTATAAAAAAATCGGTCTAACGGATTTAGAATGTATGACACTATTGCATATTTATTCCTTTATTGAGAATGGGAATGATTTTCCAACCCATGATGAAATCGCTGAGCGAATGACGTTAAACGTTGAACAATGTTCACAATTAATTGGCTCACTAGTACAAAGAAACTATTTAGAAATTATTAAAGGGAAGTCTGATAACGGGATATATTTTGAAAAATATTCTTTAAGACCACTTTGGATGCGTTTAATAGATGAACATATATTAAATGAAAAGGGAGAAATTCAGGCCCAACAAAAGGATGAAGAAGGAAATGTCTTTACGATGTTTGAACAAGAGTTTGCTCGTCCGCTTTCTCCCATAGAAATAGAAACAATAACAATGTGGCTTGATAATGATCAACACGAGCCTGCGTTAATAAAAGCGGCATTAAAAGAGGCAGTTATGTCAGGTAAATTGAATTTCCGTTATATCGACCGAATACTTTTTGAATGGAAGAAAAATGGTATTAAAACCGTTGAGCAAGCACAGGAACAAGGTAAAAAGTTCCGAATGCATCAACAACAAAAAAGAAAAATAGATGAACCTGTGAAGCGGAATGATTCCGTTCCATTTTACAATTGGCTAGAAAATTAAAAGGGAGAAGAGATATGCTAACGAAGAAGGAAATACGATATTGTTTAGATGAAATCGCACGTATGTTTCCGGATGCACAATGTGAATTAAATCATCGCAATCCTTTCGAACTATTAATTGCAGTAGTTTTATCAGCTCAATGTACGGATGTATTAGTAAATAAAGTGACGAAAACTTTATTTGAAAAATATAAAACACCTGAAGATTATTTAAATGTACCATTAGAAGAATTACAACAAGACATTCGTTCTATTGGACTATGGAGAAATAAATCGAAAAATATTCAAAAACTGTGTAAAATGCTCATTGAAAAATATGACGGAGAAGTTCCTGCTGACCGTGATTTATTGATGGAATTGCCAGGTGTAGGTAGGAAAACAGCAAATGTTGTTGCGTCTGTTGCTTTTAATATACCTGCCATTGCTGTTGATACCCATGTGGAAAGAGTAAGTAAGCGCCTTGGCATTTGCAGATGGAAAGACTCGGTTTTACAAGTGGAAGAAACGTTAATGAAAAAAGTACCTAAGGAAGAATGGGGGATTACACACCATCGTTTAATTTTCTTCGGTAGGTATCACTGTAAAGCTCAAAATCCAAATTGTTTAGAATGTCCGCTATTATCTTTATGTAGAGAAGGGAAAAAGCGAACGAAAGGTCTTGAACGATCAAATGAAACAAAATAATGAACTGCAACATCCGATTTTTGATAAAAATGGATTAAATACTAAAGATCTTTTTCCTGACGAATATAATTATTTATCAAGAGGGAATTCCATTAATGTTTATCCCTGGGACAATGAAGAACAATCATTAAAACAATTAGTAAACAGTTGGGAAGAATTAAAAGTGGAAATAGAAAATGGATTTCATGAAAGAAAAAGAGATGTTATTCAAACGAAGATGGTTGAAGCTTGCAGTTTATATATAAAACTACTTTTTTGGTCAAATAAGAAACCTGTATCTTTAATAAATTTAAATGATAAATTAAAAAATTTAACCATTAAACCTATAAATGTTGTTGATCGACTGACTTTCATATTAGAAAATCCATTTCTTTATCCGTCCTTTCTTCAACTTTCTGAGTTATTTATTGAACAACAAAAAGCTTATTATCGTAACAAAATAATGTCTAACAAAAAAGAGTGAATCGAACTTAATCGATTCACTCTTTTTACGTTATTCAGGTTGATCTTCACCAGTGTCATTATCATTTCCGGCTACATTATCATTGTCATTCCCGTCTCCTTGACTTTCGTCATTTCCAGAGTCATTATTGCCATTTTCGTTTCCTTGACCATTGCCGTTTCCTGACCCATTATTTCCATTACCATTCCCTTGGTTGGAATTACCTTTTTCATTATTATTTCCATTACTGTTTCCGTTATTGTCGTTCTCATTTTTGTTTCCTTGATTCTTATCATCGTTTGCCCCATTATCCGATTGATCCCCGTTTTCAATGTCTTCTATAAAGGCTGATAAATCTAGAGTAACACTGGCAGGGTCGCTCTTATTGTTATCAACTAACGCATAAACGGTAAACGTATATTTTAATCCAGGAACTACATTTTCAACCTGCAGACCTTTTTTCTTCGTAGTACTTATTAATTCCTCGCTAGATCCATCAATTGAGACATATACTTCGAAGGAGACATCATTTAATTCAGAACTATATTCCCAATTTAATGTTGCTTTTTGTGCATTTTCGTTATAATCCACACTTAGACTTGTAATTGCAGGAATAGAATCGAATTTTGTTGAAACTTCAGTAGGCTCCGTTCCTTTAACAAAATATTCATAATAAATCTCACTTTCAGGAGTAAATGGACTTGCCTTCTTCGGTGGATTTGAACCTTTCTCAATTGCAACTTTTACGACACTATCTGGTTGTTTGAAATCAGGTGTATCAATACCATCATGCATATAAGTCATTAGTTCTTTAAATAGTGAGCGAGAAAGTCGTGTATCTGGGCTATATAATGCCTGTTCACGTTTTGGATAACCAACCCAAATTGCTGCTGTATAATTTGTCGAATATCCTGCAAACCATGAATCTGGTACACCACCACGACCAATATTCCATCTTGCTTTGTCTTTATCTGAATAGTTTGAAGTACCAGTTTTTCCAGCAATTGGTACACCAGGTACACGAGCACGAGTTCCAGTACCACTTGTTACAACATCCTTAAGCATATCTGTTATTAAAAATGCCGTATAATCTTGCATTACTCGTTTTGATTTTGGTGACATATCAATTTCTCTTCCATCAGGAAGAACAATTTTCCGGATCGCATGTGGTTCATTGTAAATTCCCTCATTCCCGAAAGTTGCAAAAGCTCCTGCTAATTCGAGTGGGGATAAACCATATTGCCAGCCACCGAGTGCATAAGATTCCACAACAGATTCATCTGGTTTAAAAGTAATACCGAGATTTTCAGCAAATTCCTTTGATTTGTCCATACCTACTTCTTTTAATGCTTTAACAGCTGGTATATTTCGTGAATGTGTTAAATGATAACGAATAGTTTGGTTACCAGAATAACTACCATCCACATTTCGAATATTAATGTCTGTACCAGTATATTTCATCGGTTCATCTTTAATAATATGTGCTGGTGACCATTTGAAATGCTCAATTGCTGGACCATAACTCATAATTGGCTTTACGGTAGATCCGGGTTGTCTTTCCGTATCAATCGCATAGTTAAACCCACGTTTAACCGTTTGGTTACGGCCACCACCAATCGCTCGAATTTCCCCATTTTTCGTATCAGTTAAAATAATTCCAGCCTGAATTTCTTCATCTGAAAATTCATCATTATTATTTAATAAATCAAACACTTTGTTTTGTGCATTTCGATCCATAGTTGTATAAATTTCTAAACCGTCAGTATAAATGTTATATCCAAGCTCTTCAACTTCATCAATTACTTTATCAATAAACGCATCGTAAGGTGTATCATCGATAGCAATTTCTTCTTCGCTAACGACTAGAGAAGAAACATGTATATTTTGCGCATCTTTCATTTCTTTTTCTGATATAAAACCATGCTGATGCATTAATCTTAATACGATATTTTTTCGTTCATCTGCTAAATCAGGATTTACTAATGGATTATAAGCATTTGGACGTTGCGGGAGACCAGCGATAACAGCTGCTTCTGGTAACGTTAATTCGTCTAACGATTTACCAAAATACGTCTCACTTGCTTTCTTAATTCCATATACGTTTCTTCCCATATTTACTTTGTTTACGTACATTTCAAATATTTCTTCTTTTGTAAAATGCTGCTCTAATTGAATGGATAACCATGCTTCTTGTACTTTTCGTTTCATTGTTTTTTCATTTGATAAGAACGACAACTTCACAACTTGTTGTGTTAACGTTGAAGCACCTTGAGAACCATAACCATCGGTAATATTACTTAAGACAGCACCACCAAGTCTAATTAAATCAATTCCGCTATGTTTAAAAAAGCGAACATCTTCTGTAGCTAAAATTGCATCGCGAACGAGATCAGGAATTTCTTCGAATGAAACTAAATCTCGTTTTTCCGTCCCTAATTCTGTAATTTTTTCTTTATTCATATCATAAATCGTTGACGGAACGGAGTCTTTTAATGCTGCAGCATCAAATTTAGGCGCATCACTTATCCAATATGCTACAACACTTACACCTGCTATTAGACCAATAAATCCTATTACAAGTAGGGTTAAAAAGATTCGTTTAGCAATTGTTTTAAAGGATTTTTTCTCTTTGTTTCCAGTATTTCTGGATCTTCTATTTCTACTTTTCTCTTGTTTTGCTTTTTCGCGTCTTTCAGTTCTTGATTTATATTGTTCTGACATAGTTAATCTTCCTTTCATTCCAACTATTATAGTGATTCACTATATGATGGAATTTAAAGTAACAAATTCATTAATAGATATAATCTAGTTCTATTATAAACAGAAAAAAATAAAAAACTATTAGAAATGAATATTTAATACTTTAATCATAAATTTGATCAATAACTTTTAAATAATCAATACGAGGATGAATGCCAAGAGGAATTTGATGTCCATATTGGACAAGTTCATCTTTTGCAATTGATTTTCTTCCACCATTTTCCATCCGCTCCCAAAATTGTAATAAAAACCTACCTTCAAGTAGAAAAACTTCCTCTGTCGTTGAAAAGCGAATGATAACAAATGATATCCCATTACATGCTATCACTTGTCTAATATGCTCAATTTGGTGATGATGAAAGTTTTGTAACGGTATGGATGTTTTACTTTTCGTTTCTTTTGCTTCAAAATCAATATATTTTCCTTTATATACCCCGTTATAATCGGTTGTGGACGGCGTTTTAAAATAAGCTTCCTTTATTACTGCTTTACTCCGTTGGGGATAGTCTACTTTCACAATTTGAATAGGAGTCGGTTTTTTATGAATAACCGCAATCTTATTAGCTAAATAATATTCATTAGATTCATTTAAATCTTCTTCCAAAGTCATACCACGATTACCATATTGGTAATTTTTAAGTTTTGATTCATTTTTTGTAGGTTTAAAAACTTTCCCGTTTGGATAACGTATTTCCATTTTTTTCACCTCAAGTCTTACTAGACCGTCAATAGAAGGAGTGAAACTGAATTGCTTTCTGATTTCGAAAAGCGAATTATAAAGATTGTTAAAAGAAAAACAAGGAATGGTAACATAGATAATATATCACGAACTAATCAATATGAGCTATTTTATTTCTGTTACAAAGAGATAAAATGGTCACTACTTGCTAGTCTAGTTTCTCGAAACACTGGCTGGAATATGTGTGACCTTGAAGGTAATCGATTAGCAAAGACTATGTCTAATACATACAGACAAACTTTATTTTTAATGTATGAGCGGGCGAATTGGCTTATATATAATGATGCCTTTCCGCAATTATTACTCTACCATTATTCGACGAAATATGGTCAGCCAATGTTTCATTTATTACGATATTTTCATGTTTCGGAATTTATGATTAAAGAGTGGCAGAGGTTTTGGGAAAATCGGGATGAAACTAGATTGCTCTATGCTTTGATAATTAATGAGCAAAATTTAATTCAAGCACCCGTAATAGATAACCAAGTGTACCATATAAGTATTATTAAATCACTACCCTTTCAATTACAAGAATGGCTCCATTTTTATGTTATTTTTTTCCAACGTTATCCGGTAAAATATATGGTGCAACGATGAAAAAGTTTCAAAATTTAAATGTAAGAATAGAATTTGGTAAAAATTTATCAAGGATATTATTTTCGTCAGGTCAAACACAAAAGTTTATTCAATTTGTTAAGAAAACACCTCATACTGGGTCGCGTTATGATTATGAAAAATATTTTAATGAAAAAAGGGTAAGGGATACGCCATATTTACGAATGAAATTTCCAATAATTGAACATTTGCCTGAATATGGAATTTCATGGGATCAACAGAGGAAGGTCAAAAAAACTTGGTTTAATCCACCTAAACTTAAAGATGAAATAGAGATAACAAATTGGTATAAAAAGAAAATGGTTGAAATGTCATTATTACACAATGTTAAAGAATGGCAAAATTTGAATGAATAAAAGAGCAGGTGTTATTCCTGCTCAAACATTTACGTTGATGGGCGGTTTGGTCCTTCTAATTTTGGATTACCTTCAGCTGCTTTAGTATAAGCTCGATTTTCTTTTTCTGCACCTTTATTTTTCTTCTTCTTTTTCGCCACGTCTACACCTCCTAACATTCCATAGTATGAACAAATCAGAAATTATCATTCTTCGACAAATCATTATGAAGTTTTGTCAAATAAAGACTTTCTTTAGCGAATCTTTTCTAGTTTTGTCAAGGGAGAAGGAAGTTTTTATAGAAAATAGAAATAGGTATTTAAAGCCGTTTATTGGAGGGATGATAATGACCAAACCGATAATGAAATCGCATGTTGTATTAAATCGCTTAAGTAAATTAGAAACGGAATTAGAATTGTTAGAAAAAAAGTTAATTAAAGTAATGAAGAATAGCCGTAATGAAATAATTGAAGAGCGAAAAAATTCTATCGGAAAACTTGAAAGGGAGCTTGGGGAAATATTGGATGAATATTTTCGAAATTATGAAAAAAAGGTAGTTTAACATTCAAACTATGTAGAGATATAAATGCCTATTATTTATTAGGTCCTCTTTTTTTGTGGTATTCTTTAATTGAGGTGACATCTATGGACCATTTATCAACAAAAAATGCAACATTAAAAATGAAAGAGTACTTAACTCAAATTAATAATAACTATGATACTGTCCGTGAAACAGGCGTTGAACAAGATTTTTATACAGTGATCCAACCTTTTGTCGATGAAGTGTTCGATTTTACAGACAAATGGCTTGAGTTAGCGAGGGAGTGGGTCACTGAAAATCAACCGAAAAATTTATTTGTCCAACAAGTTGAAGCTTGTTCTGACAATATAAAGGAAATATGTGCTCAATCGTTTTTTGTAAAAACAAGTTATGCGAGGTTTAAGCACTCTGTTAATTCCATAAATTATACATTAGAAAAACTATTAACAGAAATTAACAAAAAACAAAAAGTATAAATTCACAAATTTAGATAATTACACATAAAATAATGGGGAAAAGTAGGAGGGGCTTGCGATGTATATGAACAGAAATGGAATGTCCTACCGATATTTCCCTAGACAATTACCGCCTTATTTACAAAATCAACATCCTTTTCATCCTGTACCTATCAATACAATGATGCCTTCACAAGTTGGACCAATGATAACACAAGGAATTTCACCTATGGTTAATTTGGGATATCACGATTATCTACAACGACCACCAACTGAACAATTTCCAATTCAAGTTTTATTTGATAACCCTTTATATCCAGTTTATAATTTCGAAAATTTCGATCCGTTTGCAATGAATAAACAAATTCAACAACATTTACCTCCATTAGAACAACAGTCAAAAGTGGAAACGAATGGAATTATGAAATACTTTAAAACTCAAGATGGCACCGTTGATTTAAATAAAATGTTTACCACTGCTGGTCAATTAATGGGAACATTAAATCAATTACAAGCGTTTATTAAAGGATTTAAGTTTATGTTTAAATCATAATTATAGGGCATACCTTACTAGAAATTGTAACGGCATGCCCTGTTATTTTTTTATTCAATATCAATCAAATTTCCTTTTTGTTTAGGTACGGTCACTGTCAATAATCCATCACGATACGTTGCTTTCGTTCGATTTTCTAATACGGGATGGTAAAACGGAATTGTCCGACTTACTTGAGAGTATGACTTTTTATTATGTGTGTTTTTTGTATTGTCATTTTTGATTGTTTCAACTTCTGAATGATAAACAGTAATTGTTAAACGATTGACCATTGTTTGTAGATGAATTTGGTCTTTACTTACGCCGGGTAATTGAGCATACACGATATACTTATCCTCTTCTTCTTGAACATCTACTCGAAAGCGCGGTTTAAAATAATTGATTTGGAATAATTCATCAATACTTTCTAATAAATTCCTGAAAGGACGATCTTGGAAAATTGGATAAAAATTAAACCATTCCTTTAAAGGATCATCAGGAAGATTTGACTTTTTAGAATGATCATTACTCAAGTATGATTCACCTCGCTACATATTATTTTTTGCTATAATATATGAATAAAAAATATGTACGTGAAAAGCATTCGCTTATTTTAATAAAGAGAGCTTTTCGTGTATTGTATAAATTTTGAGTATAGAACACATATTCGTTATAATAGCAATTAAGAATAATAGAACATATATTAGGTGAAAAATATGCTTGGAAAACAAAATTTACAAGATTTAATTGATTGGATGAAAGCAAATAAAAATATATATGAAAATATTACCCATTGGGAAACGATTGAAGGAAAGAAGGCAAATTTTGTTCCGTTTCCAGATAACCTCCATCCAAAATTAAAAGAAGCTTTAATAAATCGTGGTATTAATTCTTTATACAGTCATCAACGTGAAGCTTTTGATATAGCAATGAAGGGTGAAAACTTTACGGCTGTAACTCCGACTGCCAGCGGAAAAACTTTGTGTTACAATTTACCAGTTTTACAAACGATTTTAGAAAATAGTGAGGCAAGGGCTCTATACATGTTTCCAACAAAAGCCCTTAGTTATGATCAAAAAAGTGAATTAAACGAACTAATTGAAACAGCTGAAATAGATGTGAAGTGTTACACATATGATGGTGATACACCGGCAAATATTCGACAAAAGGTGCGAAAAGCAGGCTCTATAGTTATAACAAATCCAGATATGCTACATTCTGGGATTTTACCACACCATACGAAGTGGGTATCCTTATTTGAAAACCTTAAATTTGTTATTATTGATGAACTACATATTTATCGTGGGGTTTTTGGTAGTCATACTGCAAACGTTATTAGGAGATTAAAAAGAATATGTGAGTTCTATGGAAGTAATCCTGTGTTTATTTCAACATCGGCAACAATTGCCAATCCGAAAGAACTTGCAGAAACATTAACAGGTGAAAAAACAAATCTAATTGACAACAATGGTGCACCAAGTGGAAAAAAACATTTTGTTTTTTATAATCCGCCGATTGTAAATAAACCACTTAATATAAGGCGAAGTGCTACATTGGAGGTACGGAAACTTGCCAGTGAATTTTTGAAAAATAAAATTCAAACGATTATTTTTGCAAGAAGTCGAGTTCGAGTAGAAATTATTTTAACGTATTTACAAGAGCTAGTTAAAGATAAAATTGGTGCAAACGGTATCCGTGGTTATCGTGGTGGATATTTACCAACGGAGCGAAGGGAAATTGAAAAAGGGTTACGAAATGGAGAAATATATGGTGTTGTTTCAACTAATGCCTTAGAATTAGGGGTTGATATTGGCCAATTACAAGTGTGTATCATGACCGGTTATCCTGGCACGATTGCTAGTGCTTGGCAACAAGCAGGACGGGCTGGAAGAAGAAATGATGAAGCGTTAATTTTATATGTGGCTAGTTCAACACCTCTTGATCAATATGTAATCAATCATCCTGAATACTTTTTTAAACAATCTCCAGAAGTAGCCAGGATTAACCCAAATAACTTAATTATACTCGTTGACCATATTAAATGTGCTGCTTATGAGTTACCTTTTAAGAAAGGGGACACATTTGGCGGTATTGATGTTGAAGATGTTCTTGATTATTTACTAGATCAAAAAGTATTAATCTATAGTGGAAATAAGTATCATTGGATGAGTGATTCGTTCCCAGCGCATAATATTAGTCTTCGTTCGGCAGCACAGGAAAATGTCGTTATTATTGACCAATCAGATATAGCGAATGTAAAAGTGATTGGTGAAATGGATACTTTTAGTGCAATGACATTACTCCATGATGAGGCAATTTACCTTCATCAAGGAACACAGTATCAAGTTGAAAAACTAGATTGGGAAGAGAAAAAAGCTTTTGTGAGAGAAGTGAAAGTAGACTACTATACTGACGCAAACCTTGCCGTCCAATTAAAAGTATTGGAAGTAGATAAAGAAGCCGAATATGAAAAAACAATTGTTCAATATGGTGATGTTGCCGTTCAAGCAATGGCGACAATTTTTAAGAAAATTAAATTTGAAACCCATGAAAATATTGGGTCAGGTCCAATTCATCTACCGGAACAAATTTTACATACGACAGCGACATGGATTTCTTTAAAAAATCAATTAACTGAATTAAATGAGGAACGGATAGAGGAAGGGTTGCTAGGTTTGACGCACGCCTTAAAAAACATTGTTCCGATGCATGTCATGTGTGACCCGAAAGACATATTTGTTGTTCCCCAAGTAAAAGCAAGTCATAATGAAAAACCAACAATCTTTTTATACGATCGCTATCCAGGTGGTGTTGGTTTAAGTGAGGGAATTTATTCAAGAATAAATGACATATTGCTTGAAACAAAGCATGTTATTTATTCTTGTCCATGTGATTCTGGTTGTCCATCTTGTATCGGTACTGATGTTTTGTCAAATACAGGTAAATCCGATTCTCTCCTTTTATTGGATTATTTCATAGAAGAAACGGCTGGGTAAGGTGAGAAAATTGAAACTAAAAGCAAAACTGAAAATGTATGAGTCATATTTGACACAAGAAGAACCGAAGGACCAAGTGGAACCTAAACAAAATATCGAAATTCCTCATTTAGAAAAATGGGCAAGCTTTGACACATCTCCTTATTTTTTAGATAATGAGTATTGTTTAATTCGAAAAAAAAGATATCCTATTCATACGAAAAGAGGAAAGTATACATTTAATGACTTTAAAACAGCTGTTTCTGCTTGGCAAAAGACGAATATTGAACATCCTTTGTCTACGAAAGGCTTTCAACCAACTGATTTATTTTTCTTTGATACAGAAACAACAGGATTAGGTGGCGGTGTTGGTAATACGATATTTTTACTCGGCTATGCTTATTTTGAAAATGACGAGGTTGTCGTAAAACAACATCTATTGCCTGAACCTGGGGGAGAAATTCCATTATATGATAGTTTCCTAAAATCAATCGATTACACCACCCTTGTAACGTATAACGGAAAAGCCTTTGATTGGCCACAAGTGAAGACACGTCATACCCTTGTCCGAGAACATGTACCGAAATTACCACAGTTCGGACATTTTGATTTATTACATGCATCTCGTCGTCTTTGGAAAGGGGAATTAGAATCTGTAAAATTATCAATTGTTGAAAAAGAAATTCTTGGCATTGAACGAGAAGATGATGTGCCGGGGTTTCTTGCACCGATGATTTATTTTGACTTTGTGGAAACGAAAAATGTAGACGGTATTATGAAGATTATGGAACATAATGAAGATGATGTCCTTTCCTTAATCGCTTTATATACGCATATTTCATTTCAACTGTTAGGACTTGATCGGGAACAATCGAAAACAGAACAAATACAAGTTGGTAAATGGTTCTCATCATTAAATCAATCTAAACAGGCAATTAAACTTTACGAACAAGCTCTTGATAATTTTGACGGGAAAGAATCATGGCAGGCTAAATATGATCTTGCTATGCAATATAAAAAACAAAAACAAATTGAACATTCGCTACCGCTTTGGAAAGAAATTATTGACGAGGGTAGAGGAATTGTTAAAGTTAAATCAACAATTGAGTTGGCTAAGTACCTAGAACATAAGCGGAAAAGTTTCCAAGATGCAATTAATGTGGCAAGAGAAGGATTATATGAATTAAAAAGAATTAAAAAGATAAGTAATACATTTCCAGAAAATTTGCAGGAAGATTTACAAAAACGTATCGGTCGCTTACAAGAAAAAATCCAAAAGAAATCTTATAATTCCTCATTAGATTAAATTATTATTAGGTATAACTGCAATGGATATTTCCAAAAGTTCAAAAAATTTCCCTGGCAAGCGCAAAATCCTACAAAAAGAACACTTTTATTAGCCGTTTCGACAAAAATTGGGAGAAATGGCTGATTTTTTATAGATATGAGGATTGCATAAGCTAGGCTTTCTTATTACAATTGAATTTGTTTATAATGAAATAACGAAGGTAGTGATTTAATATGCATCGTGCCTTACTGTATTTATTTTTCACGATTATTATTGCTGTAATGTTAGTATTTTCAATTTTCCAAGATGAAATGCTTCTTTTATTATAAGAAATAGGTGGACAATATGCAAAATAGGTGTTTTCATTAGTACATGTATCCCCGATATTTCATAGGTTATTAGTGTATAATCTATTCTAATGATTGAAAGGGGAGTTAATGTATGCCAGCATTTTCGTGCAATCAAATGCCACCGATGGGTAATCAACAAGGAATGATGCAACAGACAGGTTTTGGTCCAGGAATGGCACCGACAACTGGCTTTGGACCAGGTTTCGGACCAGGCCCTGGTTTTGGCCCAATTGCTACTAGCCCAGTAAATGTGTTTCCACCTAATGTTGCACCACCTGTCGTATCACCAACAAAGCAATTTGTAAATACTAATCAATTCACTACTATTGTCCCTCACATTCATCCATCACATACAACAACGGTAAATAAACACAAGTTTATTCATGAGCACTATTGTCCACACACAGAATCGTGTGTAAATGAAGTAAGTCATCAACATGTAAATTGTGGCTGTCCACGTCCAATGAAACCATTTTGTGGTTGCTAAAAATTTGAATTATTGGAATAAACAATGGTCCTGTATCATAAATAGGTACAGGACCTAAAGATTTTATATATTATAAAATTTAATTTGTGAAAAATATATATTACTTTTTTAATTGTATAATGTATAATATGGATTGCAAGTGTGATTTAGTGAACAGATTATTACTTACATAAGGGTATTCGACATATTGGTAAAATTGACAAATCTTCATATTTTTGAAAAAATATTATTAATGAACAAGATCGGGGTGTTAACTTTGCTACCAAATAATATTCAATTAACTGCAAAAGACATTCTTGAAAAAGAATTCAAGACGAGTATGCGGGGTTATAATCAAGAAGAAGTAGATCAATATTTAGACATAATCATTAAAGATTATGAAATCTTTACTAAATATATTGAAGAATTGCAATTAGAAAATCAAAAGCTTAAAAAACAATTAGAAGAAGCACGCAAACAACCAGCTCAGCCAACAGGAGCTACAAACTTTGATATATTAAAACGATTAAGCAATTTAGAAAAACATGTTTTTGGGAATAAATTGCAAGACTAACTTTTAAAATAGAATAATTAACCATTGAAATATTCCTGTTGTTTGTTTATACTTACATAGTGTCAGGCGTTAATAACGTTCGGGTAATCGCGGTGCTTCATTTGAAGCGCTGAGGAAAGTCCATGCTCGCACGGTGCTGAGATGCTCGTAGTGATCGTGCCTGGCGAAACAATAAGCCAGGGCAGTCTGGTTTCGACTGGACTGACGGCAGGGAACGCACCTAAGTCCAATTGGATATGGTGCCAGTACCTTGAAAGTGCCACAGTGACGGAGCCTTGGAAGAAATTCCAAGGGTGGAACGAGGTAAACCCCACGAGCGAGAAACCCAAATTATGGTAGGGGAACTTTTCCTGGGGAAATGAACCTAAGGGAAAGGCAAGGGTTTAATACTCTTGCAGATAGATGATTACCGCCGGAGTACGAGACGAAAGTCGTATGTAGTACGAAGGAACAGAACATGGCTTACAGAACGTTATTAACGGTATGAAAACTTTTTCATGAGGCTGTCTCATAAATTACGGATCTTCCGTTATGAGACAGCCTTATTTTGTTTACAATATGAATAATGTTTTTACTAGAGGTGAAATGATGTCAAAATATAAAATACTAGCAACAGCACCAATGGGAATTGAATCGGTTGTTGCAAAAGAAGTACGAAACTTAGGTTACGAATGTCAAGTTGATAATGGAAAAATTATATATAGAGGCGATGAATCGGCTATTGCTCGCAGTAATCTTTGGTTACGAACGGCAGATCGAGTAAAAATTATTGTGGGTGAATTTAAAGCCAGGACATTTGACGAATTATTTGAAGGTACAAAAAAACTTCCTTGGGAACAATTTTTAAATGAACATAGTGAATTTCCTGTATCCGGAAAATCAGTAAAATCAACATTACATAGTGTACCAGATTGTCAAGCAATTGTGAAAAAAGCTATCGTTGAACGATTAAAATCAAAATATAAACATGTAAGCTGGTTTGAAGAAAAAGGACCAAAAGTGCCAATCGAAGTTTCCATTTTGAAAAATAAGGTGACATTAACTATTGATACTAGTGGGGAAGGTTTACACAGGCGCGGGTACAGGATTTCACAAGGTGGTGCACCAATAAAAGAAACTTTAGCAGCAGCCTTAGTTCTTCTTACGAATTGGACACCAGACAAACCATTTGTCGATCCATTTTGTGGCTCGGGAACAATCCCGATTGAGGCAGCATTAATTGGTCAAAACATAGCCCCTGGTTTTAACCGAGATTTCATAAGTGAAAAGTGGCACTGGATGAAGGAATCGGTATGGGATGAAGCTCGCAATGAAGCCGAAGATTTAGCTAATTATGACCAAGAGCTAACCATTTTCGGATCTGATATCGATCATAAAATGGTTAACATTGCTAAAGCAAATGCATTGGAAGCAGGTCTGGCTGATTTAATCCAATTTAAACAAATGCAGGCAACTGATTTTCATACAGATTTAAAATATGGGGTGTTAGTCGGTAATCCGCCATACGGAGAGAGACTTAGCGAAAGGGAAGCAGTTGAAAATTTATACCGAGAAATGGGACAGGCATTTCAAAGGTTAGATACGTGGTCAATTTATATAATTACTTCCCATGAAGGATTTGAAGAACTTTACGGTAAAAAAGCTACAAAAAAACGAAAGCTGTTCAACGGTTTTATAAAAACGGATTATTACCAATATTGGGGTCCTCGACCACCGAAAAATTTCGAATAAATTAACACAAAAATGTAATGTAATAACTATAAATATAGAGTTAAAATATAATGTTCATAAATAAAAAGGCTGTCCAACAAAAGAGTTGATTTGATATCGAGTTACCGGCGAAATCGTCCGTAACAGATATAGATGGATAATACATCGTTACTCTTTGCATTTAATGGATAGTCTTAAAGTATTTTTTCGGAATATTCTGTTACAAAAAGGTAAAATAATGATTTTTGTAGAATATGTAAAATAAAGGAATATTTCCATTTTTCATGACTATAATATTTATTATCAAATTTAAGGAAGGGGTGGAATATGTATAGAGATAATCGTATGAATTTTGACCAAATGTTAAAAGCGATTGAAACTGCATACGAACATTTACAAAATGATGAATCTGCACAAGAAGCTATTCAATCATTAAAAGAGGCAGAACAAAATATACAACAAGCAATAAATTTCAATTTATCTGCTCCAATTTTTAGGACACATCAATAGAATGGAGGCTATCTTAATGACGGCCTCCTTTTTTATTTTAGTAGGTAAAAATTTACTAAGAAAAAAAGTAAAGTTATAATAAATTTATTAAAATTTAGGGGGGAAAGTTATGACGACAAATATACAACAGTTAGAAACCGATTTTTTAAATTATGTAAAAAAAATAACTGCCTATGAAGAGGCGTTAAACTTAATGTATTGGGATCTTCGGACAGGTGCACCGAAAAAGGGGGTTGAAGGACGTTCGGAAGTAATTGGCTTATTATCATCAGAAGTATTTAAAATGGAAACTTCTGAAGAAATGGAAGGTTATTTGAATCAATTATTAGATGAAAAAAATAAAGAACATATTTCTGAGATTGCATTAAAAACAGCGTTAGATTGCAAAAAAAGTTTTGACCGCATGAAAAAAATCCCAATTGATGAGTATCAGGCTTACGTAACGTTACAGACAAAAGCGGAATCTGTGTGGGAAGAGGCGAAAGAAAAAGCTGATTTTGACATGTTTCGACCGTATTTAGAAGAACTTGTTGCAACAAATAAACGTTTTGTTGAATATTGGGGATATGAAGAAAATAAATACAATACGTTACTTGATATATATGAACCAGGTATGACGGTAGATATATTAGATAACGTTTTTCGTGATGTGCGTGACGGGATTGTAGATTTGCTTCAAAAAATCGAAAAGTCAGACAGAAGAGTTGACACATCTTTCATTAATGAACATATCCCAAAAGCTAATCAAGAGGCTTTAAGCATTGAAATTTTAAAACAGATGGGTTACGACTTTGATGCTGGTCGCTTAGATGAATCTGTTCATCCGTTCCAAATAACGATTAACCAAGGGGATGCACGGATAACGAATAAGTATGATGAACAAGATTTTCGAATAGCTGTTTTTGGAGCGATGCATGAAGGTGGACATGCTCTATATGAACAAAATGTTTCAAAAGATCTTGCTGGAACACCATTAGCTGGCGGGACATCTATGGGAATTCATGAATCCCAATCATTGTTTAATGAAATTTTTGTCGGTCGAAACAAAAACTTTTGGAAGAAAAACTATGATTTATTGAAAAAATATGCAAACGATCAATTTGATAAAGTTCCGCTAGATGACTTTTATTATGCGATTAATGAAGTGCGTCCTAGTTTAATTCGCATTGAAGCAGATGAAGTCACCTATCCATTACATATTATTATCCGTTATGAAATTGAAAAAGGGCTTTTTAATGATGAGATTGAAATAAAAGATTTACCTGCAATTTGGAATGAGAAATACAAAGAATATCTAGGTGTTGAACCTGATCACGATGGCGTCGGTGTTCTGCAAGATGTACATTGGGCTAGTGGCGCGTTTGGATATTTCCCTTCCTATGCATTAGGTTATATTTATGCAGCTCAATTTAAAAATGCATTATTAAAAGACCTTCCAAACTTTGATGAATTACTCGCTGAAGGAAAACTAGAGGAAATTAAAAAATGGTTTAACGAAAAAGTTCACCAATATGGAAAAATGAAAAAACCATTAGAAATTTTACAAGAAGCTACGGGAGAAGGGTTAAACGCACGCTATTTAATTGATTATTTACAAGAGAAATATCGTGATATTTATCAGTTTTAAAAAAATAATAGGAATCTACAATTAGACAATTTTATCTAATGTAGATTCCTTTTTTTGTAAACAAACATAATTACTGCTCAGTGAAACTTTTTGCCCAACGAATCGCTTCCATATAAATTGAGAAGATGTTTTCATTTTCAATTTCAAATTTTTGTTCGAGTTCATTTAAATTGTCCCAATCAGCATGTTCAATTGCGATGATAATATTTAACACTTCACGAAAATGATTGTCATTTCCTAATAAAGCTGCAGTAATTTCCTTTTGTAATGGAAGTTCCTTTAATATTTCTTCCATCGGACGGTTAAGAATCCCATCAATTTGAGAAAACATTCCTAAAAGAAAATAAGAGTTTGAATTCTCTCTTTGGAACAAACTTTTTGCAAATAACTCACAAAACTTTCCTCGGACCAAGCTATTTTGGATAAGTTCATTCGTTAATTCGTCAATCTTTTTTAATTCTCGTAATGATAAAATATAAATCCATCTTTGAAATTCAACTAATCCTAGGCGAACAATGGCTTGCTGGATTGATTGAATTTCGAATTCCTTTTTATAATTTCGATTAATAAGTTTCAATAATTGATGTGATAAGGATAAATCTTTTTCAATAATTTCAGTTAATAATTTTATTTCTGGTTCTGGTTTATTCATTTCTTTAATTATTTGCATGTATGAAAAAAATGAAATTGGAATTTCTTGAGTTGATAGTATAACTGGTTTTTGGAAATAATAGCCTTGAAAATAATCAAATCCTTCTTTATAACATTGTTGATACTCTTCATACGTTTCTATTTTCTCTGCTAATAGTTTAATAGGAAAGAAGTTTTTCAATTTTAATATTTGCTTTAGGGTTTTCAAATCTGTATTTTGAAAATCAACTTTAATAATATCTATAAATGTCATAATTTTAATTGTTTCTCGTTTTGACAAATCCATTTGGAAATCATCAAGGGCAATTTTATATCCTTTATTTTTATAATATTTACAAGCACGGAGAATAGCATCCGTTGGTTTTATATCTTCTAATAGTTCAATCACTATTTGAGTAGGAGAAAATGCTTCCGGCACGCCTTCCAGTAAAAACTTTTCTGTAAAATTTATGAATCCGTAAGTATTATTTGTTAGCTCTTTAAAATCAAAATTTACAAAACTGTTTATTAGTACTTCTGCTGTTGCAGAATCATTATTTAACATAGCTTTATTATTTATTTGATTGTTACGAAACAAAAGCTCGTAACCAATAATTTTATTTCTACGATCATAAATTGGCTGTCTAGCAATAAAAACCTCCATCCAAATTCTTCCTCCTAAGTTATTCTCTAAAAATATATTTTAGCAAAAATTTTGTCAATAAAAGTTATATTTTTGTAAATAATTTAGCAGTTTTGTACTATTTTTTAAAAAATAGTCAAAAAGTCGTGTATTATCGAATGTTGTCGAATGATAAAATGATAATAGGTTCTGATAAAAAAATTATGTTTGAAAAAAGTTTAGGGGGAGAAAAATGTCTAGATTTTTGACACCAGAGGAAATGGTGCGTAAAAGAGAGATAAATAAACGCTTGTTTTATGTATCAATTCCTTTAATCGGAGCTTTAATTGGCGCGGTTATAGCTTTATTTTCAAATATGATTTAAATAAGATTTTTAAGTACGTATGAGTAAAATTATTGTGGGCGGAATAAATTTTATCCCCTTCATTTAGTGAACGAACGTAGTGAGTTCACTAAATGAAGGGGCAAGCAAGCGGAAGCGCGGTAGGAAAAAAGCAGATATAATGAAAAAGAGGGTACTCCTTGGTAGAATGATAGTCAACCAAAACAACCATTACCGAGAAAGGAGTATCCCTCATGGAAAAGAATATCACAAAATATCCAAATTTAAAAGAAATTGAGCAAATGGTTTGGAGGCAATTACAAGATACCTTCTCCAGCGTTATGAAAAATATTTTGGAGGATATGGATCAACAGATTGCAGAAGAACGAGATAAAAAACGCTATCGACTCATTGATAAAAGAAAATATCATATAACTAGTCTCTTCGGAGAGATTGAATTAAATCGTAATTATTACCGTGACCGGGAGACAGGGGAATATGTTTTTCTCCTTGATCGTTATTTAGAGTTTGAGGATGCAGGTTCTTTTAGCCCATTGATTGAGGAGGTAGCTATTGAATTAGCTGTTCAGGGACCTTCCTATCGAAAAGCAGCCAGTACGTTAGAAACCCTTTTAGGCTATCGGGTTATTAGTCATGAGGCAATCCGTCAACACTTATTACAAGTTTCGAGTATTCCAAAAAAGCGTTTATGATCCAGTTGTTGATGTTAGAGCAATTAAACCAAAAAATAAGGGGAAATCAGATATAAAATCAGCAATTGATGAAACTGCAAAATATCCAGTAAAAGATACAGATTTTATGACTGATGATGAAGAAAGAAATCTGCAGCGTTTAGCTGATTTGGAGGAAGGACTTTATCGAAAAAGATTAATTTCATATGGTGGTTTATTAAAAGAAATTCATAAGGAATTAAATCTTGATGACGCAGAAGATGGCGATTTAATACATACAGATGATGAAGAAAAAGCAGATGAAGATGGCTTTTCTATTATTGCAATGTGGAATTGGGAACGGAAAAATTATTTTATTAAAGAGTAGTTCAACAATCGGACCATTTAATTTAGGAAGGGTATGGTAAAATGACATTAGCCCACATACAGATAAAATAATATTGACAAGTAGAAGATGTTATACATAATACCTTAAATATAAGGAGATTTAGATGGATAAGAGAATAAAAGAGTTAATTAATTTTACAAAGGAAAAGTACTGCTTACACGAATATTATGTACATACATTTGATATCAACCGAAGTACAACAATTTTCAAAGATACTATTTATAGCCTAAGCATGGAATGGTTTCCAAATCATATTAAAAATTGGGATGATGAAACCTATAATCCAGAAGGGACAGTGTCTATTGAGATAGACATCCATTCAAGAAAGACAAAGCATGTGATTTTTAGTGAGGGAATATCAACTGTTGATGGTATGACTTTTGATTTGAATAATAGGGGTGAAATCATTAAGTGGATTGAAAAAGAAACTGGTCTGACCTACGGAAGGCAGTTTGAGTTCTGGAAGGAAGAAGAAAGAGAGCTTCATTTCAAGGAATGTATCAATGGGGTAGCAGTTTCTCCGTCAGGTTATATTGAATTTAAACTGGATCAAGAAGGTAGACTCACCTTATTTTCTGTATATGGACAGTTTCCCACTAAAAAACTTATAAATCAAGAAAAATATTTGCTTTCCATTGAACAAGTTGAAGAGTTAGCTAAGGAACAATTGAAGTTAATTGAGTTTCCAGTCATTGAACAAAAAAAACTCGTTCCAGCATTTGCAATCGAGGAGATTTATATTAAAAATGATTGTTCCTCTACCTTGCCTTTTGAATTTTTTGTAGATGATAAGTTTCCTTTGCAAATGGACAAAGTGATAGAGTGGAATGATAATATTCAAAAACCTTTCCAAAGTAATATACTATCACTAATTGAAAATGTAACACCTGACCAAGCATTTCAGTGTGAGTCACATCCAGATTTGCGACCAATCACAGAGGAAGAAATTAAAAAGTGTGTCAGTACCATTCGGAAATTTTTAAGTCAAGAATACACGAACGATTCAGGAAAATGGGCATTAAAGTCTCTATATCGAGATAAGGGATACATCCATGCAACATTAAAGAAAAAGGAACAGAATGAGCGTGTATTTAAAAGGAAAATGACGCTATTTATTGACTCAGATACTTATGAAGTATTGAATTACATGGATAATAAGCCATTTTTAGAAACGTATATGGAATTAAAAGAAGCAGAAAAAATAAAGATTACAAAAGAGGAAGCGTTTGAGAAAATAAAAGAATTGATTGAGCTGACACCATATTATGTATATGATTTTGAGCAAGGTTACTATGTATTATGTGGAAAGTTAGATTGCCAATATGCAGTAAGGGCGAATAATGGGGAAGTTGTTGAATTAAATGAATTGTAATATAAATAATATTTACTCACTTTAAAAATTGAGACTTCTCACTATGCTCTTCTAATTCAACAATCGGGTGCTAATCAGGAATAAGATTAGCGCCCAACTTGCCATTGTCGGGCCAGATTGTGGCGTGATTCGTACTCCAAATGTAAAAACCTTTTGACACAGACGAAACTTTCCTTTAAGGTTAAATGGAAAGAACTTTTGACATTATTAAGAGGTGATTACTTTGGATTTAATTAGAGCAGTCGTGCCACTTTTAGTGGGCTTAATTATTTTCTTTATTATCGGTTGGGTTACTGGTACAGATGAATATGGTGGGGTAAAAACAAAGGATGATGAGCGTTCACAATTGATTAAACAAAAAGCGATTGTAAGCAGTTGGTTATTACTCTTTATGTTTTTCGTTATTAACTTTGTCTTTGATTTATTTAATCTAAATGATGAGCGGTTAGTATTGATTCTGTTTGTCTATCCAGAATTACTTTATTTGTTGATTGCGGTTATTAGCTATTTTGTATATTACTGGATTTATAGCCGTCGGATGAGCAGCAATGAGAAATAAAATTTTAGAACATCGCAAGCATAAAGGGTTTACACAAGATCAACTGGCAAAGAAATGCAATGTATCAAGGCAAACAATTAATGCTATTGAAAATGACCGATATGACCCTACTCTACAACTGGCATTTAAAATAGGAGAGTACTCAATACCACAGTTGATGACGTTTTCAATCCATAGCTTGTTTCTTCCAGAATAGGGCGCGATTGTCGCATTAAAGATACGAGAGAATTCCTCTTGTATCTTTTTTATTTTGAGTGGTTTTGTCCGTTAAAATTTGCAAGGCGATAGCGACTAAATTTTAGTGTCTTGCTGAGTGTAGCTATCGGCACACTTTCAGCAACGGACAAAATAAAAAAATCAAGGGGGAAAGGGTGGAGATTTTTCAGCGTAGCGTCATGTACATCAACCTGTATTATTTGTAGAGGTCGATGGTTTGTTTGTAAAACGTCAAGGTAAACGAAAAAAGGGAAAAGAAGAGAAAATAGCCGCAGTTCATCAAGGCTGGGAAGTCAATGGGAAACGAGTAAGACTGAAGAATAAACGCCATTTCGTACATGAAGGGAACCAGCCATTTTGGGAGGCGTTTGAGGACTTTCTCATCGAAAACTTTGAGTATGATCCAACCATTCATAAGTTGGTAATAAATGGAGATGGTGCAAATTGGATTACAACTTGTCGTGACTATTTCAAAGATCGTGCATTCTTTTCGCTTGATCGTTTCCATGTGGCACGGGAGATTCGAAGTTTGTTCCGTCATCACCCACGTTATCGTCCAATTCGTAAGGCGCTTGCATCATATGATTATGAGAAATTGCTTACAGAGCTTAACAGTGCAGTCGGAACGCTAGAGGATGATGAGCAAGAGGAACGTCTAGAAGCATTTATTCGCCAATTAGAGAAATATCCAGAAGCCTTGGGAGATTATCGTAACTGGCTTAAAGAACAGGGTATAGATACAACAGGAATGCGTCCGATGGGTAGTGCAGAAGGAACCATGAGTGTATTTGCCAAAAGACTTAAAAATGGCCGTAGTTGGGTGGATAAAGGTGTAAGTGCCATGTTCACTGGTTTGGTAGCTTACTTGGATAAATTGACCTTAAAAACACTATTTGGCAGGATCGAAAAATGGACTGAAACAAAGGTGGAAAAGAACCCCCCAAGATACTATAAAGAAAAAGTTACGAGCACAATTGGTGAAGCCACTAGAGACAATGTTCTATATCTAAAAAGAAAAGCTAACATACCAGTTTACAAAGCATTAAAAGAGTTGTCTGGCTTTTAAAAAAGGCAAAATTCTTACCAAGAGAGTATCCTAAGAGTTTGAATCCGCTTTCAAATGTAAGGTGTTAAAAAACTGCCTATAAATACTTGACTCAAACTTTAAGTACATATTATTTGAATTTTTTATCACTGTTTGTATAATTATACATAATTCACGGAAATTTTTTAAAAACCCAAAGTTAAGTTAAATCGAAATGATTTCTTACCTTTGGGTTTTTCATATGAATTTGATCTAGATTGCGAAGGTGGTAATTTACTACGGAAGGGGGATACGAATTAAGGCAAAATTAATTCAATGTAAAATGATTCTTTTGTTTGAGTAAAACCTTTACTCATATACATAAACGGATATGAACAATGCACATCATTCTTTTTTCACTCATATAATAAACCAAATTTATAACATACTACTTATCTAAATTTAACAATATCAAGTATTAAGTTTAAAACACTCGAAAGAAAAATTAAGAAGAGAGTGATGGAATGATGTTTTACTACTGTGAAAATTGTTGCACAATTCATGTTGAACAACATATATGCCACGAATGTGGTTCTTTGAGATTACATCCGATTATAATTGATGTTCAATATCATAAAAATGAAGTAAAATCTCCAAATGAGGAATAAAAAGCGGTTTTTAAGATGCTTTCTTACGGGCATCTTTTTTATATTTAAAAAAAATAATTTAACAAGTCGTAAGTCAGTGAACTATTTTCTTTCACTTCAAAAACTAGTTTATTATAAAAGTATTTATTAGGAAAATTTTAATAAATCATTTACAATAGTACATATAATTGTTTGAAACAAAGGGGTATAAAGATGAAACAACAATTGGTGGATATAACAAAATCAGAGTCTATTAACTTACAAAAACTTTATCAATTTTTCACCTACTATGAACAACAACAAGATAATATTCGAGCAGAGAAGGTAAAAGATTTACTGAGAAAAGAATTGTCAGGTGAAATTAATGTTGTCTTTTGTGGACATTTTTCTGCAGGTAAGTCAACGATGATTAATACACTTTCTGGGGAAAATATTCTACCAACAAGTCCGATACCAACAAGTGCTAATCTTGTGAAAATTAAATTTGGTACAAAACATTACGCTAAATTTAACCTTCAAGATGGACGAGCAATATATCATCCTGCTCCATTTGATTTAAATAAAATTAAAGATTTATTTAAAGATGGAGAAATGATTCATTCGATTGAAATTGAACTACCGAATGGAAACTTGCCAAAGGGCGCAGTAATTATGGATACACCTGGTATTGATTCTACGGATCAAGCTCACAAATTAGCAACAGAGTCGGCTATGCATTTAGCAGATGCTGTTTTTTATGTAATGGATTATAACCATGTACAGGCAGAAGAAAACTTCCTATTTACGAAAGAAATGCAAAACTTTGGTAAAGATGTGTATTTAATTGTTAATATGATCGATAAACATCAAGAACATGAAATTCCAATGGAAACGTTTAAACAATCAGTAATCGAATCATTTGCTGCTTGGTCAATTTATCCGAAGGGGATTTTTTATACTAGTTTAAAAGATTTTAATCATCCGCATAATAATTTTCCTCAGCTAAAGGAGAAGTTAGTTGAAATTTTTTCCAGCGTTGAGGTAAACAGTGTTGATGCTTCATTAAATTTATTAATGGACGAACATTTACAAAAAATTGCAGAAGATCAAGAAGAGGAAATAGAACAATTAAACAAAATTGTACACTCTTTAAGTGATGAACAACGAAATAATTTACATAATGAATTTACTGAGATTACGAAAGAAATTAACAAACTAACGGACATCGTGACTACTTTTGAAAAAGAGAAGGACGATGAATTAGAAACTATATTAAAAAATGCATATTTAATGCCAGCAGAAACACGAGAGTTAGCAAAACAATATTTGGAATCGTTACAAAAGGATTTTAAAGTTGGCTTTTTATTTGCGAAGAAAAAAACGGAAGAAAAAAGAAAGGAAATTTTACAAACCTTTCAAAATGCACTACGAGAAAACACAAATACACAAATCGTTTGGCATTTAAAAACGATGTTATTGAATTTCATGAAAAAGTATGAAATTATTGATCGTTCTTTAGAAAATAAAATCCAAACAATTAGTATAAATATATCAGAAGATATGCTGGCAAATTCTGTAAAGCAAGGTGCCCTTGTTACCGGACAATCGGTGCTTAACTATACGAATGATGTAGCAAATCAAGTGAAAGTTTTTACAAGAAGAATGGTTGATGAGTTTTTTGAAGTGATGAAATCACATATTCTAGAAGCGTCAGCAGATCAGTTAAATGAATTAGAAAGCAAAAAAGAAAAAATAGAACGTTTTATACAAGCCGACAATCGTTTACAAGAATTAAATGAAAATTATCAACAAGTAAAAAATCATTTACTCCATTTAATGGAGCAACAAGAAGAAATAACCGATTCAGTCCGTGAAGATTTACAACAAATTTTTAATAATGAAAATGAAATTGTTGTGGATTTTGACACTTTTATTCACACAGAAGGTATAACAGAAAAGGATCAACAGCCTAAAATTGAAAGACGAAAAAAGGTAAATAAATCACGGGAAGTTGAGGCAAATCAACACGAAAAAACAATAATGAAATTGATTGAAGGGGCACAAATATTAAAAAATACACCAACAATGGAAAAAGTTGCTGAAACTTTAGTTGAGCGAGCAAAAAGACTAAAAAATCAACAATTTACTGTAGCGTTGTTTGGAGCCTTTAGTGCTGGAAAATCGTCCTTTGCTAATGCGTTAATGGGTGAAAAAATATTACCAGTTTCACCAAATCCGACAACAGCATCGATTAATCGAATCTTACCAGCAGATGACGAACATTCACATGAAACAGGGATTGTTAAACTCAAAAATAAACAAATGTTATTAGACGATTTAAACGAGGCACTTCAGCATTTTAATTTGAAAGCTAGTTCCCTAGAAGAAGCGTACGAATTAGCAGAAAAAACGATGGATGGGGCAGTAGAAGAACGAAACCAAATGCATTTATCTTTTCTAAAGGCTTTTAGAAAAGGGTATCGCAACTTTGAAACTCAACTTGGTGATGAAATTACCGTATCGAAAAAAGAGTTCCAACAATTTGTTGCAGAAGAGGACAAGTCCTGTTTTGTTGAATGGATTAATTTTTATTATAAATCACCAGTAACGGATAAAGGGATTACGTTAGTAGATACACCTGGAGCAGACTCGATAAACGCAAGACATACGGGTGTTTCATTTGAATACATTAAAAATGCAGATGCGATTATTTTTGTTACTTACTATAACCATGCCTTTTCTAAAGCGGACCGTGAATTTTTAATTCAGTTAGGTCGGGTTAAAGATCAATTTGCATTAGATAAAATGTTCTTTATCGTCAATGCAGTTGATTTGGCAAATAATGAAGAAGAATTAGAAGATGTTTTAAATTATATCGACCATCAATTGGTGCAATTTGGTATTCGAAATGCAAACCTATATCCTGTTTCCAGCTTAAACGCATTAAAAGAAAAACTAACAGGAGAACGTCTTGAATCAAATTTCCCTGAATTTGAAGAATCGTTCTATCACTTTATTACAGGTGAATTGAAGGAAATGGCGATCAATGCTGCGGAAACAGAATGGAAACACGCAATTGATCGAGTAAAAGTACTCGTTGAATCGGCAAGTTCAGATATTAATGAAAAGGAACAAAAATTAAAGCAGTATAATGAACAAAAACAAAAAGTTCAAAAGATAATCGATAATATTTCACTTGATGTTATCAAGGAGCAAATTACCCAAGAATTAAAAGAACTCGTTTACTATATTAACCAACGAAATGGTTTACGTTTTTCTGATTTCTTTAAGGAATCATTTAACCCTGCAACGATAAAAGGGTCTAGCAGTGAAGCGAAACAGGCATTACGTCCAGCAATGAAAGAACTATTAGCTTCCATCGGCTTCGATTTAACTCAAGAACTGCGTGCGACAACAATTCGAATGGAAAACTTTGTTAATAAGGAATTAGCTAGTTTACGTGATTCTTTAATTTCACAAATTAACAAGATTAATGAGAACTTAACCTTTACTGTATTTGAAAATGAAAAAATTGAAACACCCGATTTCGAAAACGAACTGAAAACTTTACCGATGGATTTCTTTACTAAAGAGTTAGGTATGTTTAAAAATACGAAAACATTTTTCGAAAAAAATGAACGAAAACAAATGGAAGAAGCCATCCAAAAACGTTTAAAAGAACCTATAGCTGATTATTTACAAAAAGGCGAAAACACGTTACAGCCAGTTATTGATTCAATGTTATCATCTGGTTTTAATCGCCTAGTAAATGACCTACAACAACAATTAGAAGAACAATTTGCTGGTTGGATGTCCGTTTTAGAAAATAAAATTGATATTGATCTTTTAAAGCAAAACTTACAACAATTAGAAAATATGTAAAAATATTTTACATTTACAGGGATAGAGAATTGGAAATAATTAAATTAGTCTTCCTTTAGTTATGTACTTGTTTTTATGATAGAATAGAAAAGCATTTGAAAAAATAATGGAAAACAACCGAGAATACCAACAATGAGGTGACAATTTGACGAATAATCAATCAAAGCTTTTGTTAGTTGATGGCATGGCGTTATTGTTCCGGGCCTTTTATGCAACAAGTGTTTCGGGACAATTTATGTATAATGATGAAGGTATTCCAACAAACGGTGTGAATGGCTTTTTACGACATATGTTTACAGCTGTAAATCACTTTAAACCAACTCATTTAGCCGTTTGTTGGGATATGGGAAGTAAAACATTTCGCAATGAAATGTATGAAGATTATATACCCAATTTTAGATGGGAATATTAACAAAATATTAATATCAATAATGTAATTGAATTATTCCCAAGTTTGCTTGGGATTTATATATCAATATTTGTTTCGAAGATGACTTTTCAACAGTAATATAATGTAGTTTATACACTTCTAATATATGAACAACCTCTTTATTCGAAAAGAGGTTGTTTTTTTAATCAGACAAAATTGTTATGTGCAATATATTTTTTGAATCAGGCTTAAAATTGTATGACCTTAAATAAATTGATACTAAAGCGAATAAACTATTAGAAGTTTCCTTTGTGTAGGGCGTAGTCATAATACAACTTGCTAAATGGCGCGTTTTCTTCCAACAATAAGTATTGTAATAATGGGATTTAAATGATTGGCTGTCATTTTGATAAGAATTAAAATTTTTCCTATGGTAAACATTTTGGGTTAAATTTAATTTATGTAAAATTATTAAAAGGAGTCCTCTTTTATGATTGATTTAGTTGATTTTTTTCAAAAATTAAATCCAATAATTAAATCCAATAATACAGGCATTTATAGCTACATTATTTACATGGGGAATGACTGCATTAGGTGCATCACTTGTATTTGCAACAAAAACAATAAACAAACGATTATTAGATAGTATGTTAGGATTTGCTGGAGGTGTGATGATTGCTGCCAGCTTTTGGTCCTTACTTGCTCCAGCTATTGAAATGTCTGAGGACAACTCCATAGGAAATTGGTTTCCAGCAGCATTTGGATTTTTATTAGGGGGGATTTTTTTATGGGGAATTGATAAAATTTTACCTCATCTTCATCCCAATACCCCTATTAGCGAAGCGGAAGGAATTTATCCAAAAGAAAGAAAAAGAAGTACCCTGTTAGTTCTTGCCATTACCCTTCATAATATTCCAGAGGGGTTAGCTGTCGGAATTGCTTTCGGCGCACTTGCAAATGGAGGTACTGAAGCAACTTTAGCTAGTGCTTTAACTTTGGCACTAGGAATTGGTATTCAAAATTTTCCAGAAGGCGTTGCTGTTTCCATGCCATTAAGGGGAGAAGGAATGTCTCGAAGAAAGAGTTTTTTCTATGGACAATTTTCAGGTATGGTTGAACCGATAGCTGCGGTCATTGGTGCATTTGCAGTTGCATTTATTGAACCATTATTACCTTATGCATTGAGCTTTGCTGCTGGAGCAATGATATTTGTTGTTATAGAAGAAGTAATTCCAAGCTCACAAGAAAAAGGCAATAAAGATCTCGCTTCTATGAGTTTAATGGTTGGTTTTGTATTGATGATGATTCTCGATGTGGCATTAGGTTAAATTGGTTACTGCATATATCATTTTATAGCTCTTTTCAAAAAATGATTGAATGCTTAATTACTCAAACTTCACAGACTGATATCGCCAAATAAGCCCTGATATAATTAGGAAAGCCATAATTCAATTGTTTAATTTGATTTTTGTATTTTGGTGCGAAGTTTGAGATGTTGATATAAATTTAAATTGATTCCAGCAAATTCTAAAATTAGGAAAAAGGTACTATAATATTTGCACAAATTCTGCACAAACTATTGATAATTTTGACTTTGACTATAAGTATGTTGGAAAGGGTGATAATAATGAAAAAGCAAAAAGTTGTATTAGGGATATCTTCAATGCTATTGATATTCTTATTATCTGCTTGTGCAAACGGCGGTGAACCATCTCAAAACGAAAATGCTGATAATGAAACAGAAACTCAAGAAAACGTAAATAATAGTGAAGAAGAATCAGATTCTACGGGAGAAATGGATCATTCAGAGATGAATCACTCAGGTGGAGAAGTTCCCCAAGGTTTAACAGAGGCAGAAAATCCAACATATCCTGTTGGTAGTAAAGTGATTCTTCATGCTGATCATATGGCTGGAATGAATGGTGCAGAAGCAACAGTTTCGGGTGCTTTTGATACCACAGTCTATTCGGTTACATATACCCCAACAACCGGTGGTGAACCAGTAGAAGATCATAAATGGGTAGTTCACGAAGAAATTGAGAATCCGAGTGAAGAATCATATAAACCGGGCGATCAAGTGGTTTTAAATGCTGAACATATGAAAGGAATGGATGGAGCAACTGCAACTATAGATACAGCTAATCAAACTACGGTTTATATGGTGGATTACACAGATAAAGAAACAGGGGAAAAGATAACTAATCATATGTGGGTCACGGAAGACGAACTATCGCCTGTAGAATAAATAAAATTTCGAGTTATTTATAAAGGGGATTGACAAAAGGTCAATCCCCTTTATATATGTGTTTTTCTTATAATACCTATAACTTATTTATTCATGACTATTCCACTTATACCCAACACCCCAAACCGTTTGTAAATATTTTTCTGCTGGAAAACCTACTTTTCTCAATTTTTTACGTAGATTTCTGATGTGAGAATCAATCGTTCGATCTTCAGTCGATACCTCATACCCCCAAATGGAAGTGATTAAATGCTCTCTTGTAAATACTATATTTTGATTAGTAAGAAATAGAGTAATTAGTCCAAACTCTTTTGGAGTTAAGTTTATATTTATTCCTTTAAATTGTAGCTGGAACGCATCTTGGTCTAAACTAAGTCCATTAAACTGGATTACTCCATGATTATTTTTCTGTCTGCGTAATACAGCTTCAATTCTTGCAACAAGCTCTTCTTCATCAAATGGTTTTGAAATGTAATCATCTGCACCGCCTTTTAAACCCTTTACTATATCTTCCTTCGCATCTCTTGCAGTAAGCATTATGATTGGTGTATCCCAATGTTTTCTTATTTTTTTACAGGTTTCCCAACCGTCCATTTCAGGCATCATAATATCCAATAAAATTAAGTCAACATTATTTTCTTCCAAGTATTTGATTCCTTTTAATCCTGAATCAACTTTTATACATCGATAGCCTAAAGGCGATAAATATAGACTCAATAAATCAAGCATGACTGGTTCATCATCGATTATCAAAATCGTTTTCATGATTATCATTCTCCTTGGAAAACAAGTTCAAATTCTGTTCCAACGTTTTCTTTACTTTTAACAAAAATATCAGCATGATGAGCATGTACTAGTTCTTTTACTATAGCAAGCCCAAGCCCTGAACCGCCTAGAGACCTTGTTCGTGATTTATCAACACGGTAAAACCGGTTGAAAATATAGGGGAGATCTTTTTTAGGAATTCCTTTTCCATTATCCTTTATTAAAATATGAATCTTATTTTTCTCTCTCCATGCCTTTAACTCAAGTTCAGCACCTACATGGGAGTATTTCATAGCGTTATCTAGAAGATTTACAAGAATTTGTTCTAGCATTAAAGGATCAGCTTTAAAGAATAAATTGTTTTGACATGAGACATTAAATTTAATATTTCTATCTTTGAAAGCATGTTCAAGTTTTAGTTCTATTCTTTGAAGGAAAGAATTTAATTCAATCGTTTCTTTATGAATAGCAAAAGAATTCTTGTCAATCTTAGCCAAATCAAACAGTTTTTTTTATTAATTCATTTAAATGATTGGTTTCATCTACAATCGTTGATAAGTATTTTATTCTTTCTTCTTCTGTTACATTACGCTTTCGCAAGATATCAGCATACCCTTTTATATAGGTGATTGGGGTTCGAAGTTCATGTGAGATACTTGCTAAAAATTCATTGCGTTCTTTCTTTAAGTAGTTTAAATCTATTGCTAATTTTTGAATGGAATGGGCTAATTCTCCGAGTTCGTCATTAGAATTTACAGGTAGTGTTACAGTAAAATCCCCTTTACTAATTTGGTGAGTAGCTTCTTTCATTTTGATTAATGGTTTTATAATTCCTCTTGACAAAAATATGATAATAATAATTGTTAAGATTACAGAAATCCATCCAGTAAGTATAAAATGTTCATTTAATTTTTGAATGAGTGAATGAATAGATGTCGTGTTTTGAAACATATAAACAAATCCTGAAATTTCATTTTTATTAATGATAGGGCTGATTGTAACAATATATGGTTCTTTTTCCCAATTATCTTCTATGACTTTTCCTTCTTTTGGGATATTAGAATTAGAATGTTCACTTAAATATTTTTCAAATAATTGGAGTTGATCAGAAGAACCAAGTACATTTCCTTGTTTATTGGTAACGACAATGTCAGTTTTTGATTCAGATTCCATTAATACTACATGAGAAAGAGTTTCGTTATCAAAGCTTTTGGCTAACACGGAACTATGAGAATTCCCTCTTGCTAAGAGTGAACTTAGTTCTTCGTTTACTCTAGATTCGACTATTCCTTCATGTAGAAAGAAAAACATAAGTGTACTTAATCCAAAAAAGATTATAAAAAACATAATACCCAATTTTACAGAAAGTTTTTTCATTTTTTCACCTAATTTTAACTGGAGATATCTATAATTATACAAAAAAATGTGGAGAATTTGTGGAGAAGGGAAATCTAGTGGTGCTTTCTTTTACCTTTTATATTCAAATTTTAATAACCCTCTCTGTTAGGATAGATGTCGTACGATACTTTAGTGTATAGTTAAGTAACTAACACGGAGGTTGATCGATATGACAAGGAAACATGGAGTACGATATACGAAAGAACAAAAAGAGGCCGTGGTCAAGCGCATAAATGCCTCCAAATAATGAATCTGTATCACAAATTGCAGAAGAAATGGGCATCTCAGATGCGTCATTGTACAAGTGGCGTAAAGAAGCCCGTGAGGCTGGTGGGATAGCACCTGGCAATGGACGCACAAGCGACAAATGGAATAGTGAAGACAAGTTTTTAGTTGTGATGGAGACATTTTCAATGAACGAATTGGAACTGGCCGAGTATTGTCGTAAAAAAGGGCTCTATCGAGAACAAATTGATGCATGGAAACGTGTTTGCCTCCAGGCAAACGGTCAGGCGTTTGATCAAGCTAAACAGATAAATGGAGCATTGAAGGAAGAACAAAAGCGTGCCAAGCAATTAGAAAAGGAACTCCAAAAGAAGGAAAAGGCACTGGCTGAAGCTGCGGCATTATTACTTTTGCGAAAAAAGGCCCAAGCGATTTGGGGGGACCCCGAGGAAGAATGATCAGCCCGTCAGATCGCGCATTAGCAGTTGAACTCATCCAGGAAGCCAATCGAAATGGTGCGCGATTGGAGAAGGCTTGTGAGGAGCTTCATATCAGTGTTCGTACGTATCAACGCTGGGTGGAAGATGGAGATGTAAAAGTTGATCAGCGTCCACTAGCGAAAAGACCCGTCCCTAAAAATAAGTTATCGGAGGAAGAAAAAACGGAAATATTAAGGGTTGTTAAACAGGAAGAATACGTTGATTTACCACCGACACAAATAGTTCCAAAACTCGCAGACAACGGAACTTATATTGCATCTGAATCTACATTTTATCGAGTATTACGTGAGGAAAAAATGCAACATCATCGTGGACGTAGCCAAAAACCAGAGAAAAGAATTCCAGAAAGTCACTTAGCGACATCGCCAAATAAAGTGTGGACATGGGATATTACATGGCTACCTGGACCTGTGAAGGGATTATATTATCGACTCTACTTAATTATTGATCTATTTAGTAGAAAAGCAGTTGGCTGGGAAGTTTGGGAAACAGAAGAGGCTAAACACGCTGAAACGCTTGTGAAGAAAGCAGTTATCAATGAAAAAATTAAAGGTGCACCACTTGTATTGCATTCAGATAATGGTAGCCCGATGAAAGCTGAGACTTTTCTAAGTTTACTAGAGAAGTTGTGCATCCAAAGCTCTTTTTCAAGACCACGTGTAAGTAATGATAATCCATATTCAGAAGCGATGTTTCGAACACTCAAATATCGACCGGATTACCCACACAAAGGCTTTGCGTCACTTGTAGAGGCAAGGGAATGGGCACAGCAATTTATTTATTGGTATAACGAAATTCACCTGCATAGTGGGTTGAAATTTGTGACACCATCACAGTGTCATGCAGGAGAACACATAGCTATATTGGAAAAGCGACAAGAAGTATACGAAACTGCAAAGGCTAAACACCCAGAACGTTGGGCAAGGAGTACAAGGAACTGGAAACCAATTAAAAAGGTGGCACTCAATCCAATGCGAGATGAAGGAAAAAATAAGGAATCAAGGAAATCGTGATCTTCTTTATTACCCTGTTGATTTTAGTTGAAAGAATGCTTTTCCTTTCGACTAAAATCAACAGGCCAGCAAGCGAAGCGCGGTAGCTTGATTGAACTTGAGATTTGAGGAATCTTTTA
>NZ_JAACYS010000030.1 GCF_009996845.1 Pallidibacillus pasinlerensis
CTTTTTTCTTGTTAGCCATTTAATGTTTCCTCCCTATTGAACATTAATATATATTATCTTGGAAACTACTTGTCTTTTAAACTATGCAAGTTATGTTTCCATAGTTCCCGTAAATAATAGATAACAAAACACATTACCTTATACAAATACAATTCTATTAAAAACGGTTTCCGAAGTCAACCGTTTTCCTGGAAAATAAAGTATTTGTTGGTAATTATTGTTACTACTATTTCATCTGAAAAATATTATCACATCTATTTACCTAAAATTCAAGTATTTTTGTCTATTTCAAAAATATGTCACAATAATCTAAATGCTTACTTTCTATTTTTTTAATTAATTATAATTCTTAAAAAGTTTACTTATCAAGCCATTTGTAATAATCCTGAACACCTAAGTACAAGGCATATGCTGCTTTGTCACGGTATGTCTCTGAACCTAGTTTTTCTGCATCACTACTATTTGAAATAAAGGCAAGTTCAACCAATGTTGCAGGTCTTGGATTTGCTTTTATTACACGATACCCCGCTGTCTTTACACCACGATCTCTTGTTTCTAATGCTTCAACAAGTCGTGTTTGCATAAAGGTTGCTAGTTGTTTACTTTCTGTAGTTTTGCTTCCTCCATTATAATAGTAGGTTTCCGTTCCGTTTGCGGATGTTTTGTCAAAGGAATTAACATGGATACTAATAAATATATCGGCACCATTATCTTCGGCAAATTTCACTCGATCATCCAATTCAACAAATGTGTCATCTGATCTCGTCATGATGACCTTGTAACCACCGTTTGTTAAATATCGTTCCAAACGTTTAGCTACATCTAATGTAATATCTTTTTCCTCTAAACCGTTACCAACGGCACCAGGATCATGGTCGCCATGCCCAGCATCCACGGCGATAATTCTTTCATTTCCATTTTGAACGGGAGGTTTATTCTGAGCTGGTGGCTCATTCTGAACGGGTTCCTTTTGCACCGGTTTATCAGCAATATAGTTTGCGCTAACATATGCTATTTTCCCATTTAAATTTATGGAATACCAGTTTCCAGTTTTCCCAGTTACTTGTACCTCAGTACCGTTTTTTAACACTGTAACCACATTATAATTCGTACCTGGACCTGAACGGACATTTAAAAAACTAGCTGTAACTACTTTTGTTACCGCTGTTGAAGGGGTTGATTGTTCCGGCTGTTGAGGTACTTTAGGTTGCTCAGATTTATCAGTCTCTTTAGGTTCTTTGTTCACTTTAAAGTCATCATTGAGAGCCCGGGCAAGCATTAATGAAAATTCAACTCGCGTAATGGAGTTATTCGGTTTGAATAAATTCCCTGGAGCCCCATTTGTAATTCCTGCTGTTGTTACTTTATTAATAGCTGCAGATTGCTCCGCGTTTGCAGGCATGTCCACATAATTAACGGAAGAAACGTCATTTAAATTAAACGCTCGGACAATAATATACGCCATCTCAAGCCGAGTCAATTGACCTTCCGGACGAAAATTACCTTTTCCATCACCTAAAATAATCCCCTTTTCATAAGCGGATGTAATATAACCGGAAGCAAAGTAACCCAATGCGACATCAGTAAATGGTGTTTGACGGTTTGTTCCGTCAAGCTCTAAAGCTCGTCCAACCATCGTTGCCGCTTGTGCCCTTGTTACAGGTTGATTCGGTCTAAATTCTCCCCCGGGATATCCGGTAATAATTCCTTTTGAGATTAAATAGTTCAATTCCGTTTCATATTGGGGCGGTATATCTTTTAATGTAGTAGCCGATGATTCTCCCGCTGGAAACAACCAATATGTAAAGAATATAACGGAAAGAAAAAATGTAAAAATATGTTTTTTCTTATTCAATGGTGTTTTACCTTCCTTTTCTAATTTTTTCTCATAAGTAAATTTTACATTATTTCTCAACATGTTGTTACAAAATTTTACATTTTTACCTATTTTTGAGCATTAAGTAATAAATGGAGATGTTTATTTGAAGAAGTAAGACAATTTTTTCTTTATCGTTCGGTATTAGGAAAGTGATCTGTCTGGAATCTCGTTTTTCATCGAATTCGTGCTTCTTCTTCACTATTCCCGATAACAGATTTATGGTATATTATTTTGTATTGAGAGAAAAAGTGGGAATCGTTTTTGGACGCTTTTCTTCATATAAATGTTGATGATTAGCTGATTGATTTTTACATATATAGGATGGTTTTGTGAAATTATTAGAAAATCAAGTTCCTGTAGGGGAACGTCGTTAACGAAAATTAAAGGAGCATCTAAATGAATCAGTCCACCTTTGTGAAAAGTACGCTCATCCTTACGATCGCTACGTTACTTTCGAAGGCTTTAGGGAGTTTGTTCCGCATACCGCTCCAAAACATTGCCGGGGATGAAGTACTGGGGATTTTTAGTATTGTGTACCCGGTTTACCTGGTAGCCCTTATATTGTCTGTAGCTGGAATTCCTACGGCTATCTCAAAGTTAATTGCTGAAGCGAGGGCAACGGAAAATGAATCGAACATTCGGGCGATCTATATAACCGCAAGTATTCTTGCCGTATTATTTGGATTGACTAGTTTTTCATTTATTTATGTATTTTCTGACCCCATTGCAAACATGCTCGGTGGTCCGCAAGTGCAAACTGCTTTAATTATCGTTGCAGCCACTTTACTCGTTGCACCATATATGGCCGTTTATCGGGGTTATTTCCAAGGGTTTGACGATATGCGACCGACGGGAACATCTCAGGTAATTGAACAGCTTGTTCGAGTTACGTTAATTTTACTTATGGCTTACTATTTAGTATCGATAAACGCGAGTACGGAAGTGATTTCCGGTGGCGTCATGGTCGGCTCAGTATTCGGTGCTCTAGCTTCATTAATATATTTACTTGTTCTTTACCATCGTTCGCCGTTTAAAGTGGTGAAAAGTAAGAAATTTACATTCACGACATTTAAAGTGTGGAGTGGGAAAATTTTAAAATTATCGATTCCAATTGCAATTGGCTCCATTACGATGGCTTTGTTAAATTTCGTTGATTCGGTTACGGTGCCCTTCGGATTGCGTCAAGCTGGCATTGACTTAAGTGAAATTCATTACTTGTTCGGTATATATAGCCGCGGAACGACAATGGTCCAAATCGCAACTGTCTTTGCTTCATCGATTGTACTTCCACTCATTCCACTTATGACGAGGAAGATGGCGGAAAAGGACTTAATCGGGACAAGGTCAATCATCGAAAGAACTCATTACATGACGTATCTTATATCCTGGCCAGCATCGTTCGGGCTACTTGCGTTAACATTACCGGTTAACCTTGGCCTATTTACAAATTTAGAAGGTAGCAGTGTGCTTGCGATTATCGGATTCAGTTCCGTTTTTACTTCCCTTGTTTTATTAGGGACAGGTATTTTACAAGGAATGGATCTTGCAAAAGTTGCCGCTTTGTTCATTATTTTCGGTGTACTTTTAAAAACGGTCTTTAATGTTTTGTTTATCCGGATGTTAGGTTTAGATGGTGCGGCTTTAAGTACACTTGTTGTTTACGTAATTTTATTTATCATCAATAGTTTTTATATTAAAAAACATATACAATTTACTCTTTTTAATAAACGAACCGTTAAAATCCTCGTTTCTTCTATTATAATGGGAGTAGTAATCGGATTTCCTACTTTATTTATTGATTTTGCAACATGGAGCAGGCTTCAAGCACTCGGTTATGTTTGTGTAGCCATCGCTCTTGGTGTCGTACTTTACTTTTTACAGTTATTTTTATATAAAGAAATTGGCAAAAATGAATTAAAGAACGTGATTAAAAGGCGGAAATGAAATTAGTCCAGTTAATATAGCGTTATTGCCATTTCATGCTTTTTAGTGAGGAGGCTTTTACATGCATCTTGTTCTATCCGGATATTACGGTTTTGACAATATCGGGGATGAGGCAATCTTATACTCTATTATCGAAAGTTTACGCCGGTTGGATTCGGACATTCAATTGACCGTTTTATCAAACAACCCAGAATATACGAGAAAGACTTATAATGTCGATGCAGTGAATCGCTGGAATTGGAAAGAGATTCATACGGCACTTAAATCTGCAGACGGTCTTATTAGCGGTGGCGGTAGTTTACTTCAAGATGCAACGAGTATGAAGTCGATTCCCTATTACACAGGCATTATGCAAACAGCGATGATGTTAAAACTTCCCGTATTCATTTACGCACAGGGAATCGGACCCATTCATAAATCCCTTAGTCGAGTATTTGTCCGCTCGACATTAAATAAAGCAGCCGGCATTACCGTCCGTGATAAAGGTTCTAAAAGGCTGTTACAGGAAATCGGCGTTAAAAAAGACATTCACATCGTCCCTGACCCGGTATTATGTTTGGATGGCTCCGTTTTTACAAACGATTGGTTAAAGAAACAAGACTTATCTGGACTTATCATTACCGTTTCTCTACGTGATTGGATTAGTAAATACAATTTTAAGACTTTAATTGCCGAAGCTTTAGATAAAATTGCCGAACAAGGAAACTCAATCGTTTTCGTCCCGATGCATGATGAACAAGATGTGAAAACATCCGAGTCGGTTGCCGCGCTCATGAAAGAGAAAAGTATCGTTGCACCTGGAGATTTATCAATGGGTGAGAAAATATCGATTATCGGTGAATCGGATCTATTAATCGGAATGCGGCTTCACGCCTTAATTTTTTCTGCGATTACAGCGACTCCGTTCGTGGCGTTGTCGTACGATCCGAAAGTCGACTCCTTTGCATCAATTGTAGACCAGCCCATTGCAGGTCACGTAAGTAAACCAGGTTGGAATGCAGATACACTTACTGACCTCGTCTTTTCTTTAATTGCCGATTTGGAAAATCAGTCTGCGATGTTATCGGAAAAGATTAAGCCTTTAAAAGCTGAAGCAATTGAGACGGCTAGACTTGCTTTAGATGTTTTTAAAGGATAGTGGAAGATGGATGTGCGCCTTCAATAAAAGAGTCCCCGACGTAAGAATTTGTAACACTTCTTACTCGGGGACTTATTTTTTTACCTTGTATATTTTTTATAAATATTTAACACACTTTGCGCAAAAGCTTCTTCGGAAAAGTTTTCGCTTGCATGTTGATATAGCAATTCTCCTCTTTCCTCGATCTTTCCATTTTCTTTCATTTCGTAGTAATTCAGGATTCTTTCTGCTAATTGATCTGCATCGCCAACATTTATGATATAGCCATAATCTTCATTAGGGATTAGCGACTTTACTCCACCAACATCCGTCGTAATGACTGGTTTTTTCGCGCGCGCTGATTCTAGTAATACTAATGGAAAACTCTCGCTTAATGAAGTCAAAATTGTAATATCGCCAATTGTTAATAGTTCCGTTACATCATTCCGTTGACCTAAAAATAATACGTTTTCGGACAAACCCATCTCTTCCGCTACATTTTGCAGTTCTTCATATCGAGAGCCATCGCCCACTAATAGAAGCTTAATATTACCCTCCTTTGATAACGCCTCTTTTAAACCTCTAAATGCCGTTTCATGGTCTTTCACCGGTTCTAGTCGCGCAATCATAATAATAACAAAATCGTCTTCTTTTAAATCTAACATTTCGCGATTGTATCGTGTTTTCGGCTTAATATTAAAATCAATCCCATTTAAGATTGTATCAATTTTTTGCCCGTTCACACCTAATTGGATGAGATCATTTTTAAAACGCTCAGAAATGGCGATAACTTGATCGGCTGATTTGATCGCCCTAATATTAAGCTTTGTGAAAACTTTACCTTTAATTCCTTGATTTATAAAGTCATCAAGGGGGTTACTATGTACAGTCAAATACCACTTAAAATTTTTCCTCGGCTTAACAAAAAGTGAAATAAAATTTGCCCGAGCACCGTGGGAATGAAGAATATCAATATTATGATCTTGTATGTATTCTTTTATTTCTTTTGCGACTGTTAAATCAAACTGAGAATGTTGTTTAAACACTTTTACATTAATTCCGAGACTTCTGGCCTTGGCTGCCATTACTTCATCATGGAAGACACCTAGTGTAACGTTTACACTATTTTTCAACTGTTTTAGTAGAGAAAGAATATGAAACATACCTCCCCCAGTCTCGTTTCCTGAATTTAAATGGAGTATCTTCATTTTGTCAACCTTCCCTCTATTTTCTATTGACTATTAAGCTTGAGGTTATCTGAACATCCTCTTTAACCTTGGAGGTTGCTTTAACAATCGATCTAACCACTCAAGATCTATATGTATATGCGAAGTTTTTATCTTCTGCTATGTATTCAAACTCATTCATCTATTATAAACAATAAATATCCATACTTATTGTCACTTATACATAAACCAAATTATGGCATACTTATTACTAATCTAGGTTGAAAGATGTTTTCTATATAGACATTATAAATAAAATAATGTAAATTTTAAACATATGTCAGCTTTTACTTCGAAAATCTTTTTGGAGGCACAACTATGGTCATAGATGTAAAGCAACAAAAATTTATCGACATCTTCAAATGGTTTGTCATTAGTCAACCCATTTTAGATATGCTTACTTATTTTTCAATCGTTTATTTTGGATTAAATATTACAGTTGGAATTATCGTTCGCGTTCTATTTCTCGCGATTTCATTAATCTATATATGTTTCGGAAATAATCATCCTTGGAAAAAATATATTATAACCTATTTAGCATTTCTCTTTATTATATTAGGTATTGGTTTTGTCGTGAACTTTTTTACAAAGCCTGAGTTTTACTTATTCTCGGAAATGCAATTTTTAATTAAAACGATTTATTTTCCTGTTATGATTTGTACGATTCTACTTTTATTTTTGCCAGGTTCAAAATTGGCTGACATTAAGAAGTATTTACTTTCTTCCGTTTCAATCGCCATGGTACTCGTTGGTCTGTCGATTATTATAGCTGTTTTAACGAATACCGCCAAGTTAACTTACAAGCCGGGCTATCCGAAGATCGGTTATATCGGTTGGTTTTTCGCCGGCAATGAAATCGGGGCGATTGTAGCCATTGCTTTTCCTTTAGTTTTAATTTATGCCATTTTAAAAACGAGGCAATTAAAAGATATTGTTTTCTGGGTTCCGACATTGTTATTGGCTGTATCAGCGTTAATTATCGGAACGAAAGTAAGTTATCTAGCTGTAACAATTACTATCATTTTATCACTTATTTGTAATCTTTTATATTGGATTTTACAGCGAAGGGCTGCGAATGTGAACTCTTCTGCTAAAAACGTGTTATTGTGTAACCTTGTTCTTGCTATTATCTTCTTTGCTGTTACACCACTTACTCCTACATATAGTAACATGAAAGACGAATACACAACAGTCAATGAAGCAGTACAAAAGGAAGAACCAGTTGTTATTGAAGAGAAAGTAGCTGAGGCTGAGCAAGCATCCTTTTTAGATTCAAAATTACTTACGATTTTATTAAGTAAAAGAAATTTATACATTAAGCCGGTACTTGAAGATTATGCGGATGCCGGATTGTTTAATAAGTTGTTTGGGCTCGGATATGCGGGGTATTATACGGGTGAACCGAAGCTGATCGAGATGGACTTTTTAGATTTGTTCTTTGCATATGGTTTATTAGGCTTTTTAGTTATTTGTTTACCGCTGTTTTATATTTTTTGGCGGGTGTTAAGGCTGTTATTTAGAAACGTTGGAGCGTTTTTTGGGACGGATCATATATTATTGTTAGTTTCGGCAGGACTCGGCCTGGGCATCGCCTTTCTCGCTGGACACGTGTTATTCGCACCAGCCGTAAGTGTATACTTGGCGATCACACTCGTTCTCTTATTTTACTATAGCCACGAGCATTAATGGGACAGGGGCAATGGGACAGGGGAATGGGACAGGGGGAATGGGACAGGGGGACGGGTCCCTTGTCCCAACCCTTAATACGAAACACCTGTGGGACACCGGGACCTGTGGGACACCGGTGTGGGACACCGGGACGGGTCCCTCGTCCCACCTTAAAACTAAACACCGCCCCCGTCCCCTTGCAGGTGATACACGGGGGCAGACCCCTTGTACCACTCTAAGCGAGAGATATGATAGAGTTACTATAGATAGATATAATGGGGATATACTGCAGATTTAGGGTTTTTGTTACGGATTTAACACTTTTTACTACGGATAATACAGATTTCACCATGTTTAAATCAAGATCTGCTACATGTATCGAATCTAAACATGGATAAAATACGCAGCACTACGGCTATATTTCACCTCACTATCGCTATACTGGTTTTCACTGATGATATATTTGTTGTCACTGGCGATAAAACTAGTTTCACTAATGATATTTTTCATTTCACTGTTGAAATAATCATTTTCACTAGCGATAATTAATATTTCATATAGATGTGGCACAAAACATTAGATTTCATACTGTTCATACTGAATGAAACAGTGAGCCAACCTCCTACATCACATACAGTAAAAAATGGGACACCGAACCTGTCCCCCTGTACCAAAAACGGGCCCAGCGATTCTATTTCAAAATAGAAACACTGGACCCGTCCCCTTGCCATTTTAATCTCTACTGTAAATATCTCTTGTATATACTTTATCCGCGACTTCCTGCAATTCTTCTGACATTCTGTTCGCAACGATGACATCTGCTTGTTTTATGAACGCTTCAAAGTCATTAACGACTTTATTGTTGTAGAACGTACCCTCAGTCAAAGTTGGTTCGTAAATGATAACCTCGACACCTTCGCCTTTTAATGTCTTCATCACATCTTGAATAGCCGATTCACGGAAGTTATCCGAACCTGTCTTCATCGTTAACCGGTAAATACCAACAACTTTCGGTTTCCGCTTCAGGATCATTTGTGCAATATGTTCTTTCCGTGTTGTATTCGAATCGACTACCGCTTGAATTAAGTTGTTCGGTACGTTTTCATAATTTGCAAGCAACTGTTTCGTATCTTTCGGTAAGCAATAACCGCCATAGCCGAATGATGGGTTATTGTAATGGGTGCCAATACGTGGGTCTAATCCGACACCTTCAATGATCTGCTTTGTATCTAAGCCCCGTACTTCCGCAAATGTATCGAGTTCATTAAAGAAAGAAACACGTAAAGCTAAATACGTATTAGCAAATAATTTAATCGCTTCCGCTTCTGTTGAATCAGTGAACAAAACAGGAATATCCTCTTTCATCGCCCCTTCTACAAACAAGTTGGCAATTTTCTCCGCCCGATCAGAACGTTCACCGATAATAATGCGGGATGGATATAAGTTATCATATAGAGCCTTTCCTTCCCGTAAAAATTCCGGTGAGAAAATAATATTATCGGTTTTAAACTGTTCTTTAACCCGTTCCGTATAACCAACAGGAACCGTCGATTTAATAAGCATAATTGCATTTGGATTTATTTTTAAAACCGTTTCAATAACATCTTCAACGGATGTAGTGTTAAAGTAATTTGTTATTGGATCATAGTTTGTCGGTGTTGCAATAACAACTAGTTCTGCACCTTTATATCCTTGTAGTTTATCAGTTGTTGCTGTTAAATTTAATTTTTTCGTTGCTAAAAATTCTTCAATTTCATTATCCACTATTGGAGATCTACGGTTGTTAATCATATCTACTTTTTCTTGGACAATATCGACAGCGACCACTTCATGATTTTGAGCAAGTAATACTGCATTTGATAGTCCAACATAACCTGTTCCTGCGACAGTTATTTTCATGATCTATCCTTCTTTCTTTAATTATTACTATATTTTGGATGGATTATTAAGCTAATAAAATTATATCATAATATATGTTTTAATAAATCTTATGATATTCATTTTACCCGTGTTTTTAGCCGAGATTGGCGTTTCTTCATATATTATTAACATTTCCATTTAAATGACTATTATGTTGTGGCAAACAACCTTGTTTCGATGGTACAGTTAGACAAATACCTATATTGCTATTTCAGAATAGGGACACTGGACCTGTCCCCATGTCCCACCACCCACACTATTGGGACACCGAACCCGTCCCGTACCAAAAAAGGTAGTACAGCATAAAAGCCGTACTACCTAATTTTAATTTGGATATTATTTTTTATAAATCGGAATTTCTAAGTGGATTTCATATGGGCTAGATTGATAAATTTCGTTCATGATGCCGTATAAACGATTAATTTGTTTGTACGCCCAACCAATATCTGTCGCGTATTGATGGCTTGCGCGATTTAATTTTTGCATCGCTTCTGGATTCCAACGCATTTTATATAGTGAATTTTGTCCTGCGTTAATATAGTTATCGTAAATCCACTTTGCACCACCAACAATCGCTTCCTCCACAGAGAACCAGCCTTTTTCGTAAGCTCTTTGTGCACCTAGACCATTCGGATTACTGTCTCTTGCTCCAATACCATACATATTGTAAACAGTAACACCTGTATCCGCATATTCGATACCATTTGCTAGTGCTGAAGTACCGTTTCCTGTTTCAAGTAATGAGTGAGCAACTAAGTACACAACGTTCATACCTTTTCCATATTTACTCGCTTCTAAGAACACTTCACCTTTTCCTTCAAGTACTCCTTTACCTTCGAGATATTTATTTAATACCTCTACTGAAACATTTACTTGTTTGGAAAGGTCTAAAAATTGTAGTCTTTGTTTTTCATCGTAAGCGAATTTTTCTGGGTTTAAATATTGTGCCACTTCTTCTGGTTTAGCATGTCTCCAGCTGTTCGGATATTGGACTTTATGCCATTCTTCTCCGAGTTCTAAAATTGTCAGTATAGTAGCTGGATTTAAGGAAGCATAATTAAAACTGTTTGTATTTGGTGCTTCATAAACTTTAACAGCTGTTGTTGTAACACCGTAATCAATTTTAGCTAGTTTACTATGAACATATAAAATTTGATCGGCGTACATCACTTTAAACCAAGTTGTACTTCCTTGGAACGCATCACCCGTTACGTTTCTATCTAACACGATAAATTCTGTACCATGTTCTAAATAAGCTGCGATATTATCAGGGTTATCAAGTTTTGGTTCTGTTCTTAAATTCACACCATATCCTGCGATTGAGCCATATAGATTAACTTGCCCAGCATCAACATATGCATCCAACTTTTTATCCGTTTGCGGACTTACTTTCATCTGCATATTTACAGCTTCATCTAAAGTAAAATTAAAGTTTGAGTAAGAAATAAACAAACCACCTTTATAATAGGCAGCTGATTCATTCACCGGGCTTCCTTTACCTTTAGGAACTAACTTAACCTCAATGGCTTCAAGTGGCTTTGCAAGTCCTTCGGAGCCTGCATTCATACCATTTTTTGCCCAACCTAACCAGCCATAGTCGGATACGTAAGTCCGATAATAAATATCATAGTGTTTGGCAATATCACCAGTTAAATTAATTTGTACCGCTTCTACTCGCTTACCTTCACCGGTTGTTCCACTTATCGCTCCATTTTGAACTGGGTTTAGCCAACCGTCTTTTTGAACATGGGTTGTATAAGTAATACTACCTTCGTACGGCGAGTTTTCTAAACTAATCTTTAATGCTTCTACTCGCTTACCTTCACCAGGTTTACCACTTATTTTTCCGTTATTAACAGTTGTTAACCAACCATAACCTTGAACATGGGTTGAATAGACTACTGACGGTTCTGAAAGATATGCATCTTTCGTTGATCCAGGTGCTTTACCACCTTTTTCAACTAAAACAATCTCAATTGCTTCTAATCGTTTAGATAATCCTTCCGTTCCGGCTGACTCACCATTTTTTGCCCAACCAAGCCAACCATAGCTTTGCGCATGAACTCGGTAGTAAACATCGTAATGTTTGGCCATGTCACCTGTCAGCCTAATTTGAATCGCTTCTAAACGTTTCGCTTCGCCTTCTGTTCCGGATAGCTTATCGTTAGATTGCCAACCAAGCCAACCGTAACTTTGGACATGGGTACGATATTCGATACCACCGGAATATGGGGCATTATCAACTTTAATTTTGATTGCTTCTAAACGTTTCGCCTCGCCTTCTGTTCCACTCATTTTACCGTCAGCGACATAATCTAACCATCCGTATGATTGCACATGTGTCGAATATTTCACAGATACATTCGTTACATACGGTTTATTTGTTGAACCAGGAGCCTGTCCACCTTTTTCCACTAACACGATTTGAATGGCTTCTAAACGTTTTGCAAGACCAGCTGTTCCGGCAGGTTGGCCATTTTTTGCCCAATCGAGCCAACCATAGCTTTGCGCATGAACTCGGTAGTAAACATCGTAATGTTTTGCCATGTCACCTGTCAGCCTAATTTGAATCGCTTCTAAACGTTTCGCTTCGCCTTCTGTGCCAGATAGCTTATCGTTCGATTGCCAACCAAGCCAACCATAACTTTGAACATGGGTACGATATTCGATACCACCGGAATATGGGGCATTGTCTAATTTAATCTTGATTGCTTCTAACCGTTTCGCTTCGCCTTCTGTTCCACTCATTTTACCGTCTGCGACATAATCTAACCATCCGTATGATTGCACATGAGTCGAATATTTCACAGATACATTCGTTACATACGGTTTATTTGTTGAACCAGGAGCCTGTCCACCTTTTTCCACTAACACGATTTGAATGGCTTCTAAACGTTTTGCAAGACCAGCTGTTCCGGCAGGTTGGCCATTTTTTGCCCAATCGAGCCATCCATAGCTTTGCGCATGAACTCGGTAGTAAACATCATAATGTTTGGCCATGTCACCTGTTAATCTAATTTCAATCGCTTCAAGACGTTTTGCTTCGCCTTCTGTGCCAGATAGCTTATCGTTCGATTGCCAACCAAGCCAACCATAACTTTGAACATGGGTACGATATTCGATACCACCGGAATATGGAGCATTGTCTAATTTAATCTTGATTGCTTCTAACCGTTTCGCTTCGCCTTCTGTTCCACTCATTTTACCGTCTGCGACATAATCTAACCATCCGTATGATTGCACATGAGTTCGGTAACTAACAGAAGGAGCTACTTGTGCACTCATTAGCGAAAAAGTTTGTACAGCTGCTTCTTCAGTTACTTCTGAATTCTCAATTTCTTCCACATTTGTGAATTCATCATTTTGAACTTCCACATTTTCTGTTTCGTTCTCTTCTTCCGAAGTAACAACCTGTTCGTTATCTTCATCGGTTGATAACTGAGACTGGATTAATGCTTCATTCTCATCAACTGGTTTTTCTTCTTCAGTTAATGGTTCAATTGAATTTTGTTCTACAACATTTTCCAACCCAGCTTCAACATTATTCTCTTTTGCATAACCTATACTAACATCTGTGAGTAATGAGGTACTTAAAAAAAGAACTGTTAGGATTAGTATAGATAACTTTCTTAACATATGGCTATTCATTTCCCCCTTGCTAAATATTTGATAGTACTAGTCTACCATATTAGCAATCTAGTATCATGAAAATAATGTAAAAAAATGTGAGTTTTTAGCCTTTTTTAGTAAAACACAGATTTAATTATAAAACATAGTTCCTATTTAAAGAAGTTTCACTTTCTGGAAAATAGATAGAAAAAGTAGAAAAGGACTAAGGAAATATTTCATTCCTTAATCCTTTACTTAAATAATACTTTTCTATAAAACTATGAATTAATTAAGACTTTTAAAGTACGCATCAATTCCATCAGCAATCCCTCTCGCTATTTTAGCACGATAACTATCTGTTGCTAATTGGCTACGTTCACTTGGATTACTAATAAAACCAACCTCGATTAAAGTCGCAGGCATAATTGATTCACGAGTAACGGCAAACGCCGCTCCTTTTACTCCACGATTAGGCGCACCCGTACCTTTTATCATATGTTTCTGAACTGATTCTGCTAATTTTATACTTTGTGCTACACGAACAGGATCATTATGTAGCTCTTTGTTTATTTTCGGTGGATACTCTGGTTTATATTTGTAATAATAACTTTCGATTCCACGTGCTGAAGAACTTCCTGAGTTCGTATGAATACTAACAAAAATATCTGTATTTAAACGGTTTGCTTCTGCTGGACGGTCGTATAATCCAACCGTAGTATTCCCAGTTCGCGACATATAAACTGTATATCCACGCTGTTTCAATAACGACTCGACTTTTTTAGCGATGTCTAAGTTGATATCCGCTTCCTTTAATCCACCAGCTACTGCTCCAGGGTCACTTCCACCATGTCCTGGATCTAAATAAACAGAGTACGTTTTTTTAGATGGTGCTAATTTAAAAGCTTTATTACTGTCAACTGCTGGTCCTTTTCCTTTTTCAACGAGTTTAATTTCAATCGCCTCAAGTCGCTTCGATAAGCCTTCGGATCCAGCCTTCATGCCATTTTTTGCCCAACCTAACCAGCCAAAGCTTTGCGCATGAACGCGGTAGTAAACATCATAATGGTTAGCTATATCACCAGTTAGTTTGATTTGAATGGCTTCCACTCGTTTACTTTCACCGCTTGTACCAGAAATGGCACCGTTGGCAACCTCATTCAACCAGCCATAACTTTGCACATGCGTTGTATAGACAATATTACCACTGTATGGCGAATTTTCTAATTTGACTTTAATTGCTTCTAAACGTTTTGATTCGCCAGTTGTCCCACTTAATTGGCCGTCTTTTACAAAGTTTAACCAGCCATAAGTTTGAACATGCGCTGAGTAGCTGACCGATGGTGTAGATAGGAACGGATTTTCAGTCGAACCAGGTGCTTTGCCACCTTTGTCCACTAAGACAATCTCAATCGCTTCTAAGCGTTTTGCCAATCCTTCTGTTCCAGCTGGTTGACCATTTTTCGCCCAACCTAGCCAACCAAAGCTTTGCGCATGAACACGGTAGTACACATCGTAATGTTTAGCCATCTCGCCAGTTAAGTTGATTTTAATTGCTTCCAACCGTTTACTCTCACCAGTTGTACCAGAAAGTTCACCATTCTGGACAGAGTCTAACCAACCGTAACTTTGAACATGGGTTGTGTATACAATATTACCGCTATATGGCGCATTGTCTAATTTGATTTTAATCGCTTCTAAACGTTTTGATTCGCCGGTTGTTCCACTTAATTGACCATCTTTCACAAAATCTTGCCAGCCATAACTTTGCACATGAGTTGAGTAACTTACAGAAGCCTGTTCTCGTAAACTTATAGTCGCTGCTGAAAATAGCTGTACAGAACTGTTTGATACTTGATTGATAGACGCAACTTCATTATTCAAAACATCATAATCTTCTTTTGAAATTTCGTACTTCTTGTAATTTTCATCCGTAGAATAGTAGACGAGCCCTAGATCTTGAAAAACTGTTCCGTAAGTATCAACTAATTTTATTTCTTCTTTTGACGTACCATTTTCATTCTCTTCTAAAATAGTAACCTGCTCTTGTAATTGTATAGAATCTACTAATTTATAATTGAAAACATCTGATTCTACAATTCTATAAAAAATAGAATGATTACTTATTTGTAGCTCATTTAACATATCTGATACTGTTAACGTTGTTAAAATTGATTCAGTTCCTGTATCAGATTGAAGATCAATTCTAGCATCTACCGTTGATGAATCATTCCAACCAAGTAAATGGAGAGACGTATTTTCATCTAAAACAATTTCTTGTTCACCATCATCATAATGAATTAAATAATAACTGGAAGTTTCATCGAAAGATTCCACTTTTTCATCTGCGTGGCCAACATGTCTACTATTTAGAAGAGAGGAACTCAGTAGTAGTAAAACAGTCATGAGTAAAGTAAAGAGTTTTCTTTTCTCCATCGAAGATTATTCATTCCTTTCAAAATGGTATGTCGTATTATAGATTTTTTGCTCGAATATGGTTGCGTTTTTTTATACCAATTTTACCATATTACAGAGATTATTTTTAAATATATTACTAAAAAATCCTTAATATTGAAATTTATGCAATGTTATTCATTACTCATCTTTTTTCTTCCAATGAGATTTTGGATGAGACTGAAAAATTCCCTTTTATATGTTAATAAAGTGATTGCAAGAATTACAATGTAATACACAATAAAACCAAATAGCCAATTAAAGTAATTCGTACTTATGTAAAAGCTACTAAAGAATAATATTAAGTACATGAGTTCCTTAGGGGTAGCTTTTAATACTTTGAAGTGTCTCGTTGAATAAATATACCAAACGTAATAAGCAATCGTTGTCGCAAGCGCGATGGATAACGTATTTTTGTTGAATATGATTGCTACAACGTTTAGTGCAATTGAAATTAAACACATCATCACGACAGTGTATACATACGTTCTTTCTAATTTATTGGCCTTGTAAAGATTCACATATAAGGCATTGATAACAATCATCGCTGGGAACCCCGCAAATAAAATCGCAATAATATCGAGGGAAGGGATATATTTAGCGATAAAGGTTGATACAACAAAATCAAAGGCAAAGTAACCCCCTGCCGCGAACGCTCCTACTAAAACAATATACTTTTTCATGAGTTGAAGCGTTTCTGCTTTTTGACCTTGGGCTAAGTATGGATAAAGTGTCATTGTTACCGAGTTCATTAAGTTTGTAATTAACAAGACCATGGAAATCGCGAATGAATAGTATGCGAAGTCACTTGATGGTAATGAAAATTTTACAAACCAACGATCCGCATTAAAAAAGAGGTTCGCTGATAAGTTACCAATCATAATAAAAATTCCGACCTTAAATAGCCCGCCAATTTCTTTATAATCGATTACTGCTTTAATGCCTTTATATTTCTTATAAAATTGTGATTCTAAAATAACAAAAATAGTTAAGTAACTAATGATATTCGCAATAACAAAAGGTAGGTAATGGTCTATTTTTAATACAAAAATAATGAATATATTTAATATAAGAAGGACATTGGGCGTTACTAATAGAATTTTTGAATAAATACCAAATTCGCCAACAGCTTGATATAAGTAACGATATAACGCCTGAATGTTCATCGGTATTATCGAAAGTGAAAAAGCAATTAAGATGATATCTTCTAAAAGGATACCGAATGCAAGTGGAACGAGCGTAATAATTGACTGAAAAATTAATAGAAATTTACGCTCGCCTTTCAGCTTGCCAATATCAACTTTATTTAAATCCTTTCCACCGTACTTAATAAACAACCCATCAACAAAACCAAAATGCAAAATACCAACATAGCTAATATATAGGGCGAAAGTTTTTAACATGGCGTAATGATCTAAAGATAAAAAAGCAGGGACTAAAAAGCCATTAACAATACCGACAAGTATATTGATAAAGTTTGAATTGAATACTCTGAAGAGGTCTTTCTTAATTTGCATGCAATAAACTCCTTTTCCACTAACAAACTAAACGATAATTATCCCTACTTTTTGCAACTATGGGTGAGTATTGAAATATTCGTGCAGAGCTTCACGCCAATGTCGCATTTCTTTAAAGCCATTTAATCGTAACGCCATATGATCAAAAACAGAATAAGCAGGTCTTGGTGCAGGTCTAGGGAATTCATCTGTTGTGCAAGGGGCAATGTCTACATTTTGTAATCCCGCTTCTTCAAAAATCGCTTTAGCGAACTCATACCAAGAACAATGTCCTGAGTTGGATACGTGGTATGTTCCATATTTTTCAGTCACCATTAAGTCTATAATCGTATTAGCTAGGTCCACTGTAAATGTCGGGCATCCAACTTGGTCATGAACGACTTTAAGTGATTTTCCTGACGTTGCTAGTTTTACCATCGTTTTCACAAAATTATTCCCGTGGTGGCCATATACCCAAGAAGTTCTCACGATGAAAAACTTCGAGTGTAATTCTCGAACAAACTGTTCACCGGCTAGTTTGGATTTCCCGTATACGCCAAGCGGATTGGTTGGCGTAAATTCATTCACAGGCTCTGTTGCCGTCCCATCGTAGACATAATCTGTACTGACATAAATTAATTTTGCCCCCACTTTTTCTGCACAAACCGCCACATTTCTCGTCCCGTATCCATTAATTAAATAAGCTTGATCTGGTTCACTTTCTGCCAAATCAACCTTCGTATGTGCAGCTGAATGAATGATGATGTCTGGGCGAATTGATTCGATTTCTTTTTCTACTTGTTCAAAGTTTGTAATATCTAGTTGTTCCCGACTATAACCAAAAACTTCATATTGTTTTTCTTTTAAAAGGGATACGAGATCTGTACCTAATTGTCCCTTTGCACCCGTCACTAAGACCTTCATATTTTATCACCGTATAGTTTTTCATAATATTCTATATAACTACCGTTTTTAATATTTTTCCACCAGTCTTGATTTTGAATATACCATTGGATTGTCTCTTCAATTCCAGTATCAAATGTATATTCTGGTTTCCACCCTAGTTCTGTCATTATCTTTGTTGGATCAATCGCATAACGACGGTCATGACCTAGACGATCTTCAACATATTTAATTAAGCTTTTCGGTGCACCTAGTTTTTCAACTATTAAATGAACGATTTCGTTATTAGTTCGTTCATTATGTCCACCAATATTGTAAACTTCTCCAGGCTTTCCTTTATGTATTACAAGATCTACTGCAGAACTATGGTCTTTTACATGTAACCAATCACGAACATTTTTCCCGTCTCCATAAATCGGAAGTTCTTTTCCTTCCATTGCATTTGTAACCATTAAAGGGATTAATTTTTCAGGGAATTGATATGGACCATAGTTATTTGAACATCTTGTTATATTAACATTCATACCGTATGTTTCATGGTAAGCACGGACGAGCAAATCTGCTCCTGCTTTACTTGAAGAATACGGACTATTTGATGCTAGTGGTGTTTCTTCAGTAAAATAGCCTGTTTCACCGAGAGTACCGTAAACTTCGTCGGTTGAAATTTGTACAAATTTCTCTATTTTATTCTCCTTAGCTACATCAAGCAATACTTGTGTACCTAATACATTCGTCTTCACAAATACATCTGGTTGCGTAATACTGCGATCCACATGTGACTCTGCTGCAAAGTTGACTATTACATCAATATTGTGAGTTTTAACTATATGGTCAATTAATTCACGATTCGTAATGTCACCTTTAACAAAGACATAGTTTGGATTGTCTTCCACGTCTTTCAAGTTTTCCAAATTTCCAGCATACGTTAATAAATCATAGTTGATTATTTTATAATTTGGGTATTTATCTAACATATAATGGATAAAGTTACTACCTATAAATCCTGCTCCACCGGTCACAAAAATATTCATTACACATTCTCCCATTCAAAATTATTTTCTGCATTTTCAAGTGTTGGATGATTTTGATCTTTTGCCGATAAAATTGGATGATCAATTGGCCAATCAATCTTTAATGTCGGATCGTTCCAAGCAATACCGCGATCATGTTCGGGTGCGTACCAATTATCTACTTTATATTGAACTTCTGTATTTTCCTCCAATGTACAATACCCATGGGCAAACCCTCTTGGAACGAGTAATTGAAGTTTATTTTCAGCTGACAATGTGAATCCTTGCCACTGACCGTATGTAGGTGATCCTTTGCGGATATCAACAATAACATCGTATATTGAGCCTCGTGTCGCTCTTACTAATTTTGTTTGTGCAAATGGATTTAATTGATAATGCAGTCCTCTTAATGTACCAACTTGTTGTGAAAGGGCATGGTTATCCTGAATAAATTCCATATTCAGTCCATGTTCCGCAAAAGTATTTTTGTTATAACTTTCCATAAAAAAGCCACGATGGTCACCATGGACCGGAACTTCGATTAAAAATGCATCTTTAAATTTTGTCTCAATTAATTTCAAATCGATCACCTCCAAAATTAAAATAAAACTTTTTGATTTGCTAAACGAATAAGATATTGTCCATATTCATTTTTACTTAATGGTTCAGCTAATTTTAATAATTGTTCTCTTGTGATGTACCCTTTCCGATAGGCGATTTCTTCTATACATGCTACTTTTAAGCTTTGACGCTGTTCAATTGTTTCAATAAAAACGGATGCTTCTAATAACGATTCATGCGTCCCCGTATCGAGCCAGGCAAATCCTCTTCCTAATAATTCAACGTGAAGGTCACCAAGTTTTAAATATTCTTCATTTACAGAAGTAATTTCTAACTCGCCTCGTTCGGAAGGCTTAATTTGTTTTGCAATGTCAACAACTCGATTATCATAAAAGTAAAGCCCTGTAACAGCATAGGAAGACTTAGGAACTTCTGGCTTTTCTTCAATGGAAATCACTTTTCCAGTCTCATCAAATTCAACGACACCAAACCGTTCTGGGTCTTTTACATTGTAACCGAAGATTGTCGCACCCTTTTCGCGTGAGGCTGCTTCTTCCAATAACTTCGTAAAGCCGTGACCATAAAAAATATTGTCACCTAAAATAAGCGCAACATTGTCATCGCTAATAAACTCTTCACCGATAATAAAGGCTTGTGCTAGTCCATCTGGCGAAGGCTGAATGGCGTAACTCAAATTAATTCCAAGCTCTGAACCATCGCCTAATAATTGTTCAAAACGTGGTGTGTCTGTCGGTGTTGATATAATTAAAATATCTCTAATTCCTGCCAACATTAAAACGGATAATGGGTAATAAATCATTGGCTTATCGTATATAGGTAGAAGTTGTTTTGAGATTGCTCTCGTTAAGGGATACAATCTTGTTCCGCTTCCACCTGCTAAAATAATTCCCTTCATTTTTTCACCTCAATAACTATTTTTTGAATTCTAATTTATCATATGTTTCCGCTTAGCTTAGCAAATCTTCTTTATAAATCCGATCGTCCCCGCGTAATCGTAAAAATTCCTTCGATGAAGCGATGACATGTTTATAAATAAATCTTCTCTTTTTTGACTCTTTCCGATAAACTGCATTCGTAGAAGAGTCTTCCTTATGATAAATTCTCGCTGCCGGTGTATATAAAATTTTCAAGTTTTCTTTTTGCGCTATATAGTATAGAATATCTTCTTCCATATAAAGGAATGTTTTACTATAAAGTCCATTATACTTTTTCACGTAATTCGGTGAAAAAATTAAGGCAGAACCATGCAATACAACGTTTTCTTGTTCTTCTTCCCAGTTTTTATTCACTGCAATAGGAGTCGGATTTTTTCTTACAGTTCGATATAGTTTAAGAATCAAGTCTTCCAAACCGAGATAATTAAGCATTAACTTCGTTTGTAGTTTTTTCATTTCGGTTTTAACTTCTTCTTCCGTAAAGCCTCGATTTCGGTTCGGATTTTGATGTAAGCCATCCTGTGTAGAAACGATATCCGGTCCTAAAATATCAAAATTCGTTTGTTTGTATTTTTCAAGGATGACAGACAGAAAATCACGCTGTTCAATAATCGTGTCATTATTTATCATTACAACAAAATCACTATTTAGCTCATCTTTCGCAAACTTGTATCCTGAGTTATTTCCTTTGGCAAAACCTAGGTTTGCGTCATTCTTCACAAAATAAACCTTTTCGTGATTGCCATATTTCTTCTCTAATTTCTGTAAACTATCATTTGTTGACGCGTTATCAACTAATACAATGTCATAGTCAGGATAATCTATATTTTTTAAAATCGATTCAATACATTCATCTGTGTCTTCATATGTTAAGTAATGTAAAATTACAAAGGAAAATTTCATTGTTTTCGCTCCATTTTTATATTGTAACTTTAAATCCCATCAGTCTTATACTGGATTCTCACCATTCATTTCGCTTTTGCCTTTTAAACCTTGCCGTTTTTCCAAAACGCTGTTTATACCAACTGCAGCAAGTATTACAAACGAGATCGTAATAGAATAATGGTACCTACTTGCCACTTCAACAAGCATTTGCGCCATCGTAAGACCGATCGCAAATAAAGTAACGATAATTAAAATTGACTTTTCTTTACGTCTCCAAGCAGCTACGATGCCACAAAGTGAAAACGCAATGAGAAAATAATAAAAAGTATTCGATATCATTATTAAGCGAAGAGGGTGATCCAAAACTGAACTTGCATATCCTACCGCAGCTCCGTCACCTGATAAGAAGCTCAGAAATTTTTTATAAAATAGTTCTGGGAAATTTATTTCTCCGCTAAAGATTCGCTCTTTTGCTTCCTCGAGCATTTGTTTTTGCACATCATTAGCAGTCCAACCTTCAAGATCGTTATAATAAAACAGTAAATCTGAGTCTGCTTGATTCCACTTTCCATAACTTTCCATATTAAAACCCACATAAATGTTGTAGCCTGGAGTTGTTGCGATTTCCTCACCTAATCGTAACGATACATATTGATTTGCTAATGAAGATAAAATGAAATAACTAACAATGACAACTCCAAAATATACTGATTTATTCAAGAGTAATTTTTTATTTTTAAGATGACCTGTGTCTATTATATATAACCAAATTGCAAGTGCTATGATAGGAATAGCTGCAATTGGACGTGACATATTTACTACTACAAGTAGGATTGATAATAATAAGGAATAGAGAACAATTGTGATTATGTTCTTATTTTTTAACCGATCTTTAATTACAATCATAAGCGCTATGCTCATTAGGAGTACCGTTGTATAAAGCGGTTCAGATAACACGTACATATTAAAGATTGTTTGTGAAGGTAATACAATCCATAATAAACTACCGATAATTGCCGTTTTTACACCTGCTAGTTTTTTACATATGTAATAGATGCATCCCATTGCTATTGTACTTAAAACAACATTTACAACCGGGGCTACCATATAACTAGTGCCAAACACTTTCATAAAAACACTAAGAAAAGATGAATAACCAAAAATATGAGGAAAAAGAGCTACGTATCGACTATCGATAACAAAACTTTCACTTAAATCTACTGCAGTTTTATAAAATCTAGCATAATCCACCATCGGCGGAATTCGATTAAACCAAATCCATAAAAATTTCACTAAAAAACAAGCGACCAATAATCCAATGATGACCCATTTTTCATTCTTCTTCTCAAGATAATTCGTCAGTCGACCAAATACAAAAATTCCCAAAAAAATCATACTCAAAAATCCAATAATATAAAAAATATAATGTTCATTTGAAAAATCAAACAAAAAATCTACCAATAGTAAGATGCCCATCAAGGCAAAGATCGCATATATAACGTATGTCGAAAAATTAGAAAACCTTTTATAGAAAAGATTCAAAATTGCACACTCCTTAATGTTATATCGCTATTTATTACTACTTTATAAACATACCACTTTTATCTTATTCAATAATTTCTTTACAATCAACTTATTTTGTAAATAATACGGAGATGTAATTATTACGAAATAATTGTTTATCACTTTAATAATGTTTAAAATTGTAATTAATCTACCGACTTTAATTCCCGTATTAGTAACTTTCTTTTATTTAAAGTTAAAAAAGCAGCTGTCATTAGAGTAGTAACACTCTTAGAATAGCCGCTTTTCTATTATTTTTATTATGCTTTCTAATATCAAATTTAAATGACTTTTTTCATTTTATGATAATAATGTTTCAGCAAAATAATGACATAATCTTTTGCTTGACGGTTACTTGTAATCTGTTTATACAATGCCACTTTTTCTTTACCAGTTAAGCTTTGGTGATATATTGCTAACAAAATACAGTCATCGAGTATCGATAAAAATAAGTCATGATCGAAGGTTTGGGTGTCTTTATTCCACTTTTTCAACTTATCAATGACCGTATGAACGGTAGTTATATTTGATACCGCTGATCCGTAGCTTTCGGTAAAAAATTCGTTGTATACGTTTAATTCTTCTTTTGTAAAACCAACGCCAAGAAACTCGAGCATATCTTCATGAATTCGACCAATTAATCGTTTTCTTTTCTCCCGTTTTTCACGATTTGATTTTTTCGATATATTTTCATGACCGAAACGATATTTTAGTAAAAATTCAGGGAGAATTTCGAGTTTGCCGACTTTCGCTAGTTGCACCCAAAGTTGGTAATCTTGGGCGACAAAAAAGTCTAAATTATACTTTATATGATGCTTTTCTAGCGTCTCCATCCGAATTGTAGCTGACGGGTTCGCAATCGGGTTGTAAAACATTAACATAATTTTTAGTTCTTCTGGCTTCGAATATTTTGGCGTTACTTTCTTTTCGGCTACATCACCGAACTGAATATAGTAGCTCCCAACCGCATCAATATCCGGATTTTTTTCTAAATAATCGATTTGTCTTTCAATCCGGTTTGGCATCGCAATATCATCCGAATCCATAATGGCAAGATACTTTCCTTTTGCCTCTTTTAATCCGACATTTCGTGTATATGGAATCCCCATATTTTTCTCATTTTGAACTAATCGAATCCGATCATCATGGTAGCTTTTAATAATTTCTACCGAACGGTCCGTAGATCCATCATCTACTAAAACAATTTCTAAATTTTTATACGTTTGGTTTAAAATACTTTCTAACGCTTCTTTAATATATTGTTCACTATTGTAAACAGGCATAAAAACTGTGACTAATGGTTCGTTCATATTTACACCTCAGGTTATTCATCATTGTATGTACTGATTCTGACCTTATTTGAAACACATTTAGACAACATTTTTTTAAACGTGTTTCCTTGCATGATTATATAATAACTTAGCAATTGTTACTATTTTAATTTCATTTTCAGCTAAGATAGTTCTATTTTCTTTTGACCATTACTTTTACAAGAAACTGCGGTAAAACAAGCATCCGTTTAAACCTTGTCGGCTGTTTAAGTAACCGGTATAACCATTCTAAATTGAGCTTGATCCAAACTTCAGGCGCCCGTTTCACTTCACCAGCCCAAACGTCAAAACTTCCTCCTACACCCATAAACAAACCTTTTTGGAATTTATCCATATGTTTTTCAATCCAATATTCTTGTTTCGGGAAGCCTAAGGCGACGAAAATCATGTCTGGTTCTAATCGAACGATTGATTGAACAAGTTCTTCGTCCTCAATATCAATATAACCGTGATGATACCCAACAATATTTAATTCAGGATGTTTGTCCTTAATGTTTTTATAAGCTTTTTCGATTGTGCTTTCTTTCGCACCAAGCAAATACACCTTTTTATTTTTCTTTTCGGCCATGTGTAACAATTCACTCATTAAGTCAAAGCCGGCGACACGTTCTTTTAAAGGTGTTTTTAAAACTTTTGATGCAATTACAACCCCAATTCCATCGGCAGTTATGAAATCAGCTTTCTGTAATGTTTGATAATATTGTTCGTCTTTATTCGCATATTCGACAATTTCAGGATTTGCCGTAACGACAAATGTTTTTTCCTCTTTTTCAATTCTTGTTTCAAATATATCAAGGAATTCATCAATCCGGTAATTACTAAAGTTCACATTTTGTATTTGGATTTTATCCATTTTACTCCTCCAGTTATTATGTATAGTTCATTTTATTATAGGATAACTTACGATTAAATTGTTTTTTAAGTATAACAATGCCCAGTTCTTTTATAGACATTATAACTAAAATATTATAAACTAAACACATGTTGAAAATAAATAGATGTTACTACTAGAGGTGCAATTAGATGTTATCAATATTTGAACGCGGGGAGTTTATTGACTATTTAAAATATTTTATCATCCTACAACCTATCCTTGATATTTTAACTTTTATCTCGATTCATTATTTGAGTACGAGTGTAACGATCGGTATTGCCATTCGGGTATTATTCTTAGGATTTACCCTACTATATATATTCTTCGGCAATAACCATCCACTGAAAAAACAAATTATTACATATATCATTGTTCTGTTCAGCGTGGTCGGGATCAGTTTTATCCTAAACTTTTTAACAAAACCTGTGTTTTATTTCTTCTCTGAAGTACAGTTTATCGTTAAAGTACTATATTTCCCAATTATGTTTATCGCACTGTTTATGTGCTTTACTCCTAATCAAACGATTGATCGGGTGAAGACAAAGTTATATTCGGCTGTCGCCATCGCGATGACTATACTTTCTATATCCATGTTCATCTCAATTTTAACTGGCACAGCAAAAAACACGTATAGGTGGATAAAATCAGGATATACAGGTTGGTTTTTCGCTGGAAATGAGTTAAGTGCGATTGTTGGTATCTGTTTACCAATTTGTTTAATTTATGCGATTTTAAAAACGAAGAGTGCAAAAGACATTATGTACTGGGTTCCTACATTATTACTATCGATTACAGCTTTATTAATCGGTACGAAAGTAAGCTTTTTCGCTATGATTATGACCCTTGTTATCGGACTTGTCGTTGTATTCCTAACTTGGGTGTCCAATACGAAAAATGATACAGGGAAAAAATACGTTAAAGTGTTGACCTTAAATATCGTCATCATTGCATTAATTTCCGTCATTACCCCATTTACTCCGGCTTATAGTAATGTCGTTGGGGATGTTCAGACTATCAATAAAACAATTGAAAAAGTTGCAGAAGAAGAGCCTGAAGAAGTTGAAGAAGTAGAAGACGAAGAAGATAAAATCATTAAAGAGAAAGTGGCCGCTAGAGAAAAACCGGCTTTCATGGATATAAAAATCATCAACGTCATTTTAAGTTCCCGTGGACTTTACTTCACAAATATTTATAACGACTATGTTGACGCGGATATTGCCCATAAATTATTTGGGTTAGGGTATGCCGGTTTTTATGAAGTGAAACCGAAGTTAATCGAGATGGACTTTTTCGATATTTTCTTCTCACTTGGAATAATCGGTTCGTTATTAGTATTTTTACCAATATTATTAGTAGCATGGATTGTGTTAAAATCGTTATTCACTAATTTTAGGAACTTCTTCCAATTAGAGAATATACTTTTAATTATTTCGATAGGTATTGGGTTAGGCGTTGCCTTTTTAGCAGGACATGTGTTGTTCGCCCCAGCCGTTTGTATATACCTTGCATTAAGCTTAGTTTTAATCGTTTATTTCAACTCCAATAGTTCAAATAAAGAGATATAGAGGCCCTTACTCTATATCTCTTTTTTCATTGTGACTGGCGATTTATTTTTAATATCCTTTTGAACATACCTAAGATCGGTTTCTTCCCCGCACCAGTCAAACCAACAAACTCCGCTAATATGTACACAAGCAGCGCCCAAATTAGTGTAATAATTAACAAATAGTTTATTGAGGCGTTTGAAAAAATTATCGCTAACAAACCGAACACGGCACTAATTCCATAAATAATTAAAACCGTCGTCCGATGGCTAAATCCAGCTGCTAACAATTGATGGTGGATATGTTTTTTATCCGGTGTCATGATTTTTTCGCCGTTGAGTAGTCTGCGAACAATTGCAAATAACGTATCAAAGATTGGTACCCCTAAAACAATGACGGGAATGACAAAGCCAAAGAGGGTTAGTTTTTTAAATAATCCTAAAATGGAGATATAGGCGATGGAGTAGCCAAGAAATAATGATCCGGTATCACCCATGTAAATTTTTGCCGGATGAAAGTTATGGAATAAAAAGCCAATATTACTACCAATTAAAACGGTACATAAAATGACGATAAATAATTGTCCGTCCATAATCGCCATAATTAAAATGCTTAATAAGGCAATCGTCGATACCCCTGATGCTAAACCGTCCAATCCATCAATAAGATTAATCGCATTCGTAATCCCGATAATCCAAATAAGTGTGACAATGATGCAAATACTCGGACTAAATTCAACAATCCCGATAAACGGGAGGGTAATTCTTTCAATACTCACTCCTTGAATGATAAGAAATATTGCAGGCAAAATTTGACCGACGAGTTTGAATAGTGGTCTGAGCGTAAATTTATCATCTAAAACACCAGTAATGATGATAATGATCGCTCCAAAAATATAAGCTAAAAATTGGGGATGGACAGGTTGTAAATAAAATAGCGCGAAAAATGTACTAAAAATAATGGCAAGGCCACCAAGTCTCGGTGTAGGCGTCGTATGAACCTTTCTTTTATTCGGGATATCGATCACATTGAAACGAAAGGCTAACCACTTTATTGGATAAACTAAAAGGTATGCTGAAATACAGGCGATTGCAAACCCAACGAATAAATTAGTAATTGGAAACATAACAAACCTCGTTTTTTATCCTTATTTTTAGCAAAAACTAGAAAAATATTACACACTTTTGTGGGACACGGGGACGGGTCCATCGTCCCAATCGTGGCAGGTGGGACACGGGGACAGGTCCCTTGTCCCCATATCAATATAAGATTAATGGACCTGGAAAAATTTAATTTGTGGAAATCGGACATTGAGCTAAACACTTTTTTCTTATATCAGAATAGATACACCGAACCATTCCACCTACAACACCGTAAACTGTCCTTTTTCAAGCATAAAAAAGACCACTCCGTTATGAAGTGGTGTTTTTTGTTCTGATTTATTTTTCATCTTGATTCTTTTTTGGTCCAATTAAATTAAGTAATGGTCGGTAATTCACACTGATTAGTCCAGTTACTTCGACAATCAATTCGACTAAAATTAACAGCAATACGATTAAGATTGATGCGCCCCATATCGTCGCACGAGTAAACAATATCGCTGCTAAACTAAAAATACCGCTCAATAAATAGATAATAATTACAGATTGTCTATGCGTAAAGCCTAAGCGGATTAAGCAATGATGTAAATGAAACTTATCAGGAGCTGATAATGGCTTCTTTTGTACAATTCGTCGAATAATCGCAAACGTTGTATCCATAATCGGTACAGCCAAAATGATAATCGGGATAATCAATGAGAAAATCGCCGCACTTTTTGTAAGACCAATTACAGATAACACACTAATCATGTAACCTAAAAATAGCGATCCTGTATCACCCATAAATATTTTCGCCGGGTAGAAGTTAAATACTAAGAAACCTAAAATGCTTCCTAATAAAATGATTCCCATTAATACAGTCAATGGATGACCTAATGTTAACGCTAAAATTGAAATTGTAATTACGGCAATCGATGAAACTCCCGCTGCTAATCCGTCTAATCCGTCAATTAAGTTAATCGCATTAATGATGGCCACAATCCAAAGAATCGTTAACGGAATCGCAAGCCAGCCAAAATGAATCATTTCTCCATTTGGCAACGTAATGAAATCAATTTGCACTCCGAACAGTACCGGAATCGTTGCTGCGATAATTTGACCAAGTAGTTTTGTGCGAGGTGCTAAACTGTACATATCATCAAGTAAACCAGTGATACCGATAATGACAGCACCTGCAAGGATCGGCCAAATTTGAAGTGGATTCGGAATAAACACTAAACATCCGATAATAAAACTTATAATAATGGCTAACCCGCCCATTCTTGGCATAATTCTCTTGTGTACTTTTCTCTCATCAGGTTTATCAATTGCACCAATTTTAATAGAAAACTTTTTTACTATAGGTGTTAATAGGAGTGATAAAACAAAGCATAAAAGTATTGGAATTATAATAAACTCCATTATTATGTCCTCCCTAGCAATATCCTAACCTAAAAAATTAGGACATAATCAAGAAATTATTTAGTATATTATTAAACTAGCAATCTCATTTTCTCTTTTCAACCGTATTCATAATAAATTATTTCTTTGAAAAGGTCAAGATTTGTTTGATCGAAAGCGTCCAAACCTGTCGAATTTTTTACAATTTTATTACAACAATTACAAGAATTTTATTATGAAAAAATTTATGAACATCCAGTAGTGAAGCACTGGATCCGCCCCCTGTACCAAAGCAAAAATGGGGCGCCCGAACTATCCGCCTGTACTAAACCCAAAATCGGGACAACGGATCTGTCCCCCTGACCAAACCCGAAATGGGACAACGGACCTGTCCCCCTGTACCATACCCCCATATATGACCGCGGTCATGAAATGGGTAGAATTAGTAAAATCATTAAATAATTACGAATACAATAATTTAAAGTTATTGAAAACTTTCCACTTTAATTAATGAATTGTCCGTCTGTTCCATATACATATGAATATATGTACAATGTACAACCACCGGATAATCTATGGTATAATATTTATAATCAATTTTTAGGTACATACTGTTATATATCTTCCTTTAAATTATACCTCTTATACTTAATGACGTAACAACGATCATATTTGTTACAAAATAAAAATTTGATTACATTTGGAGGTTTCATTACTAATGAAAAAAATCAGAAAAGCGATTATCCCAGCGGCCGGATTGGGAACTCGGTTTTTACCAGCAACAAAAGCGATGCCTAAGGAAATGCTCCCTATAGTCGATCGTCCAACTATTGAATATATAATTGAAGAAGCCGTTGAAGCAGGCATAGAAGATATTATTATCGTGACAGGAAAAGGGAAACGTTCAATCGAAGACCATTTCGACAGAGTTCCTGAGCTAGAGAAAAGCCTTGAAGATAAAGGTAAACTTGATCTTTTGGAAAAAGTGAATTACTCTTCTAACTTGGCAAACATTCACTATATACGCCAAAAAGAGCCAAAAGGGTTAGGGCACGCGGTATGGTGTGCACGTCATTTTATCGGTGATGAACCATTTGCCGTTTTACTAGGTGATGACATCGTTAGAAGCGAAGTGCCTTGTATTAAACAAATGATTGAAAAACATGAGGAAACGTATTCTTCTATTATTGGTGTTCAAGAAGTTCCTGAAAACGAAACACACCGTTATGGTATTGTCGATCCGCTTTCCAATGAAGGTCGCCTATACCAAGTTAAAAACTTCGTTGAAAAGCCTGCTCCAGGAACAGCGCCTTCTAACCTTGCAATCATGGGGCGTTATATTTTAACTCCAGAAATATTCAAATTTCTAGAAGAGCAAGAAGTTGGTGCAGGTGGGGAAATTCAGTTAACAGATGCGATTGCTAAATTAAATAAAATCCAACGTGTCTTTGCGTACAAATTTGAAGGTAAACGCTATGACGTTGGTGAAAAAATCGGGTTTGTTAAAACGACAATCGAATTTGCATTACAACATGAAGATTTACGTGAGGAAGTCATTTCATTTATTAAAGGAATCGTTGAAAAAGAAGAACAGAAAAGTGAAACTACTGTAATCGAATCAAACGAATAATTGTTAGTTAGCCATTTAAAATAAACTAGGGGCATCCTAAAGTTAATAAACTTCCGGATGCCCCTTTTAACTTTTTTCATTAATCTTTCAGAGCTTTCGTTTGTCAGATCCACGGAAATATTTGACACGTTTTCCCACTACGATAATTACCACTTTATGTATGATTAACGGTCATGATGTGTGGACTGTTCAACCTTTGGTTCACTTTCAATTTTTATATCATTTTCAACATTATACACATCTTTAACAATATAAACCGGTCTATTTTTACTTTCATCATAAATACGCGCAATATATTGACCTACAATCCCTAATCCTAGTAATTGAACACCGCCAAAAAATGTAATGGCCACCATGATTGACGTCCACCCGGCTTGAACATCGCCTAAATCAAACAATTTTACAACTAATGAATATAACAAGACCAGAAAGGATAACACTACGGAATAAAAACCAATCCAGGTTACAATTCTTAATGGTTTTGTTGAAAATGCAATAATCCCATCTGATGCAAACTTAAGCATTTTCTTTAATGGATACTTCGTTTCTCCTGCAAATCTTTCATCTCTTTCATATTCAATGTAAGTTTGCTTAAAACCAATCCAAGAAATCATCCCTCTAATAAAACGGTTTCTTTCCGTCATTTTTCTAAAAACAGCGGCTACTTTTCGATCAATTAATCTAAAATCTCCAGTATCTTTTGGAATCTCAATATCGGACATATAATTTAAGAATTTATAAAACCATTTTGCAGTTAAAAGTTTAAACCACGTTTCGCCTTTACGCTTTTTCCGTTTTGCATAAACGACATCAAAGCCCTCACGCCATTTCGCCACTAAATCAGGAATCAATTCTGGCGGATCTTGTAAATCTGCGTCAATAATGACAATAGCATCCCCTTTTGCAAAATCAATTCCTGCTGTTACTGCATTTTGATGTCCAAAGTTTCGCGAAAAATTGATAACCTTTACATTTTCGTCTTTAGATGCTAATTCTACTAAAATATCTAGCGTTCGATCTGTACTACCATCATTAACAAATACGAGTTCATAGTTAAATTTATTCGTTGTCATAACATGTGTAAGTCTTTTATAACATTCTTCAGCGACTTCCTCTTCAAAGTACATCGGTACAACGATAGAGATTAGTTCGTTCATCTTTCCACCTCAAGTTTCAAATAATTATTTACGAGTAAACAATTAATA
>NZ_JAACYS010000031.1 GCF_009996845.1 Pallidibacillus pasinlerensis
TACTGTACAACTCTTGCATTCCACAACAAAAAGTAATATTATAATAAAGTTGTCTTTTTTTATCGGAGGCATCCGACGTGGTTCGAAACCATCCCACGTAAAAAAACTAAGGAGAGGATTAATATGAATATTAGAACTATTTCCATTAGCGGGATTGTGGCTGCACTTTATATTGCTGTCACCTTTTTAGTACAACCGCTTGCTTTCGGTGCCGTACAATTAAGGTTATCCGAAATGTTTAATCATTTAATTGTTTTTAACAAAAAGTATTTTTACGGTATCGTAATCGGTGTATTTTTAGCAAATCTATTATTATCACCGATGAAAGTATTAGACATCACTTTCGGTGTTGCCCATACCGCTATTTCTTTAGCTATTGTTATTTTCCTTGGAAAATATGTAAAAAACATTTGGGCACGAATGGTACTAAATTCCCTTGTATTTAGTTTCATGATTTTCATCGTTGCTTGGGAACTAAAGATTGCCTTCGGTACTCCATTTTTTGAAACATGGGGTGTACTAATACTTGGTGAAATTGCTGTTATGTTAATTACAATGCCAATTATGTATGCAATTCATAAAGGTGTTCATTTTGATAAATTATTTAAAAAATAAATTAAAAAGCTATCCGATAGGTTTTTAAATTTAACCGATGGATAGCTTTTTCATTATAAAATATGGGATGCGATGATTCGATCTAATTTCCGAATATCGACTTTTTTATTTAAGTTCAACTTAAATTTCCCTGTACGAGTCCAAAATTCAATTTCTGCATTAAAATCGAGTCGACCAGCGTTTTCTGATGAGTACATATCAATAGACTTAAATGGGATTGTATAAATTTCTACCTTTTTCCCCGTAATTCCTTGTTTGTCTGCGATTATAAAACGTTTATTCGTTATAACTGCAACATCACGAACCGTCCGATAAGCAACTTCAGGTATTTCCCCTTCAACTAACACTTCTTGAATTTCTTCAGGTATTGGAACTTCCTCATAAAACGTCCATTCCATAATTGCACCTACATCCGTCATCCTATTTCCTCCTATTTAACCCTTTCAACAATAGTATGTACAACTTTTTTTGCGGTTTCCCTTCCATTTTCAATACAGTCAGGAATCCCTGCGCCATAATACGAACATCCAGCGATAAATATTCCAGGAAAATTGTTTTCTAAAATTTTTTCCAGTTTTCCTACCGTTTCTGGATGTGATGTTTGATAGGTAGGCATTTGATCCATCCATTTCGTAATATTACATACGATTGGTTTTTCTTTTAACTGTAAACTTTTTTCTAAATCAGATAGCGCTATACCGATTAGTTCTTCGTTACCCATTTCCTTAATTTCCGCAAAGCGAGGATGGTTATTTTTATAAAATAAGCGAACAAGGAGATTGCCATTTTTTGATGTATGCTTCCATTTACGGCTTGTCCACGTACATGCACCACAAATTAAAGATTCATTTGGTGTCGTAATAAACCCTGTTCCATTTTCAGGTAAAATTTCATCCGGAACATTAAACCCTAAATAAACAGTAATAATGGAATTCATCTGGAAGTCAGAAAAGACCTCTTTTAATTGTTCATTAGCAAAAAGATTTTCTGCTTTATTATGTGGAATACTTAATACAATATAATCAGCCGTTACTTCAGATTCGTTGTTAAATCGGACCACATATTTGTTATCTAGGCTTACAATCTCTACCGCCTCATGACTTAGCATTATTTCTGTCCGTGTTAACTGTTTTTCGAAGGCATCTATTATTGTTGATAAACCTTTTTGGAATGAGAGGAATTTTTTCTCGTTATTCCCTAAAAAGCTTTCTTTATTCTTCTCGATACCTTTTAAAATACTTCCGTAACGTTCCTTATATTCTAATAAATAAGGCATTGTTGATTGAATGGACAAGTCATTCAAATTCCCAGAATAAACACCTGATAAAACAGGTGCTATTTGTTTTTCTGTTAACTCTTTTCCTAAATAATGGGTTAAAAATTCACCAATCGAATCGGTACCAATAAACTTCCGATCATTTGTATAGTAGTCCTTTAAAGCTTCAATTTTTCCTTCAGCCGATACTAATTCAGATTCGACAAGGGCACGGATACTTGCAGGAATACCAAAAACCGAATCTGCTGGAATTTGTTTTAATTTTCCATCAACAAATAAATAGGACGTTCCGACTGAATTGTACACAACTTCATCCTGAATACCTAATTCTTCAATTAACCCAGTAGGAACAATTTTACGCGAAACAATTGAATCCGCACCCGTTTCCATAATGAAATCATCTTGCTTTTCTGTGCGAATTTTCCCACCTAATTTGGAGGATGCTTCCGCCAATACTATGTTTACTTCTTCTTGTCCGTTAAATTGTTTTTCTAATTCATAAGCGGTAGATAATCCCGTTATACCTCCGCCAAGTATTAAAACTGTTTTCAATTCTCTTCCCCCTCTTGCCGAAACTGATCAATTAATTTTTCTGCCGCCCGTTGATACAGGCTGCTCATATGAGATAAGGATAAAATCATTAACAGTTGCTTTATGTAATCGGAATCCGGATCTACTATTTTTTCTGCCGCTTCCGTTACTTCCCCCGCTTTAACTTTAAACTCTTTCTTGAAGCGTTCATCTTGTTCCAAAATAAGATTTGTATGTGCTTCATATAAATCATCTAAAGCAAAGTTCTCATTCACAACTTTTTTATTTAATTTTTCCAATGCAACTTTAATATCACTGATTGTGATTGTTCCTTTTAATTGATAAATAAAACTAATTAATAAGAGATGTTCTTTAGAATACTTTTTGTTTTTTATCGGGAAAAACAATCTCCCTTTTGCATAATTATTAATCATCGTTTTTGTTAAAATTTTATCTTTTGAATCCCGTTTTGTTTTAGCATACTTTTTTTCAAATAGTTGAATTACTTGATCCATATATAAATCAATTTCAGGTATATCCTCCAACTTTAAATAATCGTTTAAACCTAAATCATCTAAAAATTTATCTATATTATTCACTTTACCCCTCCGGATATTATTTGTATGTAGAATTTCAATGAAAATCCTTTGTATTTATTGTTACATAAATTTTACCTTTTTTATTTTTATATGTAAATGTTGACTAGATGATAAAATCATTATATGATTGTAAGTAGTTTTAATAACTACGTTAAATAGTAAAGGATGTCATAAAATGGAAAATTATATTCGTGAACCTATTAATAGTTTGACACATTTGTTTGGTGCTGTACTTTCAGTCTTTGGATTAGTCGCTTTAATTATTAAAGCTTGGTCAACATCTGGAACCGGTTTAGCAATTACCGCCGTTACAATCTTTGGAATTAGTATGATTTTGCTATATGCTGCTTCAACGACTTACCATTGGGTTAAGGCTAAAGATGCTGTTATTCGCTTTTTCCGTAAACTCGATCATTCGATGATTTTTATATTAATTGCGGGAACGTATGCACCGTTTTGTTTAATCGCTTTAGAGGGGCCGATTGGATGGAGTTTGTTTGCAGTAATCGCTGGGATGGCCGTTTGTGGCGTTATTTTTAAAATGGTTTGGTTTAAATGTCCACGTTGGTTAAGTACTTCCCTTTATATCGGAATGGGATGGATGGCCGCTTTCATTATTTCACCGTTATCAAAATCGATTGAAACAGGTGGAATTGTTCTACTAATTTTAGGTGGACTATTTTATACAATCGGCGGGATCATTTATGGAACGGAACCGAAATTTTTAAAGTTTAAAAACTGGGGATTTCATGAGATATTTCATATTTTTATTCTCCTTGGCAGTTTAGCACATTTCTTAAGTATCTATTTATATGTGTTGTAAAAAAACCTTTAAATTTAAAGGAAGATGTGGGAAGTTAGTATGCAACCGTTCCGACATCTTCCTTTTTCATTGTTCGGACAAGCATTCTATAAGCACTTCTTGGGCTTAAACTACTCAAGTTCTGTTCATATAAGCGTTCTATGAACACTTCTTCTCCCTATTTACCAAAAGTTCTGTTCATATAAGCGTTCTATGAGCACTTCTTCGGCCCAATCACCAAAAGTTCTGTTCATATAAGCGTTCTATGAGCACTTCTTCGGCCCAATCACCGAAAGTTCTGTTCATATAAGCGTTCTATGAGCACTTCTTCGGCCCAATCACCGAAAGTTCTGTTCATATAAGCTTTCTATGAACACTTCTTCTCCCTATTCACCAAAAGTTCTGTTCATATAAGCGTTCTATGAACACTTCTTCTCCCTATTCACCAAAAGTTCTGTTCATATAAGCGTTCTATGAACACTTCTTCTCCCTATTCACCAAAAGTTCTGTTCATATAAGCGTTCTATGAGCACTTCTTCTCCCTATTCACCAAAAGTTCTGTTCATATAAGCGTTCTATGAGCACTTCTTCTCCCTATTCACCAAAAGTTCTGTTCATATAAGCGTTCTATGAACACTTCTTCTCCCTATTTACCAAAAGTTCTGTTCATATAAGCATTCTATGAACACTTCTTCTTCCTATTCAACGAATGTTCTGTTCATATAAGCGTTCTATGAACACTTCTTCAGATCTTTGACCAAAAGTTCTGTTCATATAAGCGTTCTATGAGCACTTCTTCGGCTTATTCATCAAAAGTTCTGCTCACACAAGTATTCTATTAACACTTCTTACTCATATAAACTGAAAGTTCCTCTCATACAAGTGTTCTATAGACACTTATCGAATTAAAATATCCAAATTAGGCGTTGGATAGCAATTCTACAAATACATACTTTAATTTTTTACCCAAAAAAATATCGGGAGCCCATTAAATCAGACTCCCTAATCATAAACTCAGAAAAAATCACCGTTGCCCTTGATTTATTTACTTTGCAATTGTCTTTCCCGCTCTCTTAATTCTACCCGACGAATTTTCCCAGATGTCGTTTTTGGTAATTCCTCAATAAATTCAATTTTTCTCGGATATTTATACGGTGCTGTCAACGTCTTTACATGTTCTTGCAGTTCCTTCTTCAACGCTTTCTTATCTGTATTAACTGAATCTCTCAAAACAATATAGGCTTTTACAACATTACCACGTTCAGGGTCCGGGCTAGCTACAACAGCACACTCCCTTACAGCTGGATGTTTCGTTAATGCGTCTTCTACTTCAAACGGACCAATCGTATAACCAGAACTAATGATAATATCGTCACTCCGGCCTACATACCAGAAATAGCCATCTTCATCTTTCCTCGCCTGATCGCCAGTTAAATACCAATCGCCACGATAAGCCTGTTTTGTTTTTTCAGGATCTTTATAATACTCTTTGAAAAGTGTTGCTGTACTATTATGAACTGCGATATCACCAATAACCCCAGGTTTACAAGGCTCACCATCTTCATCAATAACTTCAATTTTATAGCCAGGAACAGGTTTTCCCATTGAACCTTCTTTTATTGCCATTTCTGGTAAAACACCGACTATTAACGTATTTTCAGTTTGACCATATCCGTCACGAACCGTAATATTAAACTCCTTTTTAAATGTTTCAATTACTTGTACGTTTAATGGTTCACCTGCCGATACCGCGCTCCGAAGATTACGTAAATCATATTTTGATAAATTATCGAGCTTGGCCATAAAACGGTATTCTGTCGGCGTACAACATAACACATTAATCTTAAAATCTTGTAATAACTCTAAATACGTTTCTGCATCAAAACGACCTCTATAAACAAAGGCAGTTGCACCTAGACCAAGGGTTGAAACGAACGGACTCCAAATCCACTTTTGCCAACCTGGCGCTGCCGTTGCCCACACTAAATCTCCTTCCTTTATATCAAGCCACTGTTTTGAGGCGATTTGTAAATGTGCATAGGCCCAACCATGATTATGTACAACTGCCTTTGGATTTCCTGTCGTACCAGATGTATACGGTAGCATCGACATATCATCTCTACTCGTTTTCGCGCCAGTAAACGTAGTACTTTCACTCACCGCTAATTCAGATAAAGAAATCCATCCTTCTGTTTTTTCATGCCCAATCGTAAGTTTAAAATTTAAAGTAGGCGTCACTTCCTTAATAGCATCAATTTCAGTCGTTAAATGATTGTAAACAATAACTCCTACTGCCCTGAGTGATTAATGCCATACGATAAATCTTGTGCACGAAGCATTTCTGAACAAGGAATGACTACAATCCCTGATTTAAAACATGCTAAATAAATATAATAGGACTCAAGGACTTTTGGAGAGATAATTAAAACTTTGTCTCCCTTTTTAATCCCAAGATTTGTTAATGCATTAGCATACTGATTCATTTTTTCAACGAGTTTTCCATAAGTAACTTCTTTAACTTCACGTTCTGCACTTACCCATTTAATTGCTATTTTGTTTGGATCTGTAGCATATTTTTCAACCTCTTGCGTGAAATTATAATATTGTGGTGCCACTAAATTCTCCATAATATACCCTCCCTAAATACTGAATTATCAGTTAAAATTATACAATATTTTAATATTTTTGAATATTAATAACCACCTTTTTAAAAAATCCCATTTGAGAACCTATTTATTGCGATTATATTTATTATCACTCAATATTTTGACATTCACTAAAAATTCACTTATTGTTAAAAAGAAAATAAGGAGGGAGTTTTATGGCTTTACACCATTTTTATTTAAAAGCACATTGGCCCGGCCTACGAAATGATGTTGGTGAAATTGAATCAGGTAATTTAAAGACGAAAATTTCAATTCCAACAGAAATGGACGGACCGGGTGTTGGCACGAATCCAGATGAAATGCTATTAGGAGCTGCGGCTACATGTTATATCATTACATTAGCTGCCATGATGCAACGAAGTGGTATTGAAAAAGAAGATTTACATATGGAATCAGAAGGAATTGTCGATGTGACAGACGGTGTATTTACATATAAAAAAATAATTCATCGGCCAACGATTGTTTTAAAGAAAGAAGCTACAGACCGGGAGAAAAAACTTGTCCAGCGCCTTGCTGAAAAAGCAGAGACATCTTGCATGATTTCTAGAGCTATCCAAGGGAATGTTGAATTGGAATTAGAGGTTACAATTAAGTAAAATAATGTTTTGATAAAAAAACATATTACAAAAATAGGACTGCATTTATTTTGCAGTCCTTTCTTTTCAACTATTTTAATGTCCGTCTTAAAAATGCCTTCGTCCGTTCTTGTTTTGGATTGTTGAAGATTTGTTCTGGTGGGCCTTCTTCTGCAATGACACCTTGGTCCATGAAGACAACGCGGTCAGATACATCTCGTGCAAAATCCATTTCATGTGTCACAATGATCATTGTTAATCCACTGTCAGCCAAGTTTTTCATGACATCAAGAACATCACCAACCATTTCCGGATCAAGTGCTGATGTTGGTTCATCAAACAGCATCACATCGGGGTCCATACTAAGTGCACGGGCAATAGCGACCCGCTGTTTTTGACCCCCAGATAATTGCTTCGGTTTTGCGTGAATGAATTGATCCATTCCGACAAGCTTTAAATATTTTAATGCTTTTACTGTAGCTTCTTCTTTTGAACGTTTTAATACTTTCATTTGTCCAACGATACAATTACCTAGTACATCTAAATTATTAAATAAATTAAAACTTTGGAAAACCATCCCCATTTTTGTTCGGTGTTGGTTAACATCTTTCATATCTTCTAAAATATTCGTACCTTCAAAAATAATTTTCCCGCCACTCGGTTTTTCTAATAAATTTATACAACGGAGTAAGGTTGATTTCCCTGATCCGGAAGAACCAATTATACTAACAACCTCACCCTTATTAACAGAAAAATTAATGTCCTTTAATACTTCACGTTCACCAAAAAATTTGCTCAAATGCTGAATATCAATAATTGTTTCAGTTTGAGTATCTGCTGGTTGAGCTAATGTATCCATTTATAACCTTCCTTTCAAAATAAAGCACTTATTCCTTAAACTTAGGTATATCAACTTGCATTTGATTACCTACTAAATTGAAATTATCAGGACCATCCAATTTCCGTTCTAATAATCGTAATATTCTTGTCACAGTAAAGGTCAAGATTAAATAAATGATTGAAGTAATAAAGAAGGTTTCAAAGAACATGAAGTTTGCGCCGGCAATCGTATTAGAAGCGAAGAATAGTTCAGATACAGAGATAACATTTAAAACCGATGTATCTTTAATATTAATGACAAATTCATTTCCTGTCGCAGGCAATATGTTACGGATCGTTTGTGGTAAAATAACATTCATCATCGTTTGGAAATGGTTCATTCCAATAGCATGGGCAGCTTCAAATTGTCCCTTATCAATTGATAAAATACCACCACGAACAATTTCCGCCATGTACGCACCTGTGTTTACAGACACAATTAAATATGCTGCTGTCATATTATCAATATCTATTCCAAAGGCTAAATCTAATCCATAAAAAATTACCATAGCCTGTACCATCATCGGTGTGCCACGAAATACTTCAATATAAAATGAAAGTATCCAATTGACAATTCGTAGAAAAATTCGTTTCACTCGACTATCAGGTGTTGGAATGGTCCGAATGACACCTATAATTAATCCTATAATTGAACCGATAATCGTACCTACGATGGCAATTAATAAAGTAACGCCCGCACCTCTTAAAAAAGCGTCCCAATTATTAATAAATATATCGGCAATTACCTCAAAATTCATAGTAAATTCCTCCTAGTGTATAAACAGGAGGATGCCCTATTTGGCAATTCCAAATAGGACAACCTCTTAAAAATTATTGTGCCGCTGGTTGATTACGGATTGCATTATCCATAATTTCTTCACGTTCTTCTTCAGAAATTCCAGCTAATATTTCATTAATTTTTTCAGTTAAGTCACTGCCTTTCTTCAATCCTACTGCAATGGCTGTGTCTTCATCTGATGTTTCAAACCCTTCTTCAAATTCAACAAAGGTAAATTTATCATTCGCTGCTGTTGCTGATACTGCTTCTGGACGTTCAGAAACATAACCATCAATTTTTCCAGTTTCTAATGCTACACGCATTGTTGAGAAATCATTCATTGCTTGTTGTTTGTCCACACCTTCAATTTGGTCAATTACTGTATAGTGGAATGTATTTAACTGTGCTGTAATTTTTGCACCACTAAAACCTTGAATTGAAGTAGCATTTTCATATGGACTTCCTTTTTGAACTACCATAACTAAATCAGATTTATAGTAACTATCTGTAAAGTCAATTGCTTTTTTACGATCTTCAGTAGGGGACATTCCAGCAATAACTGCATCGATTTTCCCAGAATTTAATGAAGGAATAAGTCCTTCCCAATCAGTTTTTACAATTACTAATTCTTTTCCAAGTCCTTCAGCAATTCGTTTTGCAATTTCAACGTCATAACCGCCAGCATACTCATATAAACCGTCGATTTTAATAGCACCGTTGGAATCATCTTTCTGGGACCAGTTAAATGGTGGATAGGCAGCTTCTAGACCTACAACAAACGTATCCTTTTCGTTAGAACCGGAATCGGAACTACCTGATTTATCCCCTCCACCACAAGCTGCTAAAAATCCAACTACAAATAAAAGTGCAATAAATAAAGATAATTTCTTTCTCATCTATTCCCCTCCTAATAGTATTTTTTACCAATATATCTCTTAACATGATATATATATTACTTTTCATTCGTTTTTTTAAACGAAAAAACGACCTGAGGTGAACTCAGGCCGTTGACATCCAATTTTTGTTGTACAACAAGTCCCCCCTACTTTTCCCTAAATGAGATAGCACAACTCAGGTATACGGGATGAAATACCTGAGACAGTCTTACAGATATTCTCTGTAAGCCCAGCAAGTAATACTGAGAAATATTACAAGCTTCGGCGATATTTCCTTCTCCTTAGATTCATAGCGTTCTCAAGCTCCCCTAAGGACTGTTAAATACCGCGCCTCTACCTCACTGGTGTAGTGAGGATTCTATTAAATTGACAAAAACCATATTACAACTTAACTACTTTTTTGTCAACCAATAAAATTAATGGGAAAATTTTAAAATACATATAATTATCTTTATAAACTAGGGTTTCTCTTATTTTTAAAAAGCCATCCCATTATATGAGACGACCTTTTAAATTACTACTAAGCGACTTCTCTTCTCGCCATTTCATTTAATTGAGGTTGAGGAATCTTCCATAATTCTGTCCACTTTTTAATAGCGAAGACAAGAATAACAACCCCAAGAACTAACATGATGATAGAAAGAATACCGTTTAATACGTTATAACCACCAGCTTCTGGATTTAAGTATACATTTGTAATCATCCAGTAACCAGCAACCATAACTGTTACAAATAAGTATGCTAATGGAATTAAACAAGTTAACATGTAGCGACGTTTTTTAGCGATTTTAAGAATAACTGTTGCTCCAACGATTAATCCGATTGAAGCCATTAACTGGTTTGATACCCCGAACAGTGCCCAAACGGAACTAATATCTCCTGATAATAGTAGATATCCCCACATTACACAGGCAAGCGCACTGGCGAAAATATTTGCTCCAAGGGAGTTCATATTTTTCAACGGTTTAAAGAAGTTACCACCGAAGTCTTGGATTAAATATCTGGCCGTTCGCGTTCCTGCATCAATCGCGGTCAATATAAACACAGCCTCAAACAATATGACGAATTGATAGAAGAATGAAGCTAAGTTTTCAAACCATGGAATCGCAGTAAAGATTTCTGTCATACCAACAGCAAGTGTTACCGCTCCACCTGTTCTTCCTTCTAAATCCATTTCTACTTTTTCTTCAAGTTCCGCTAAGTGAACCGTTTCCATTCCTAATTCTGCATATTTCTCAGGTGTTGAGTTAATTGCAAAGTAATCACCAGGTTGTAATGATACCGCTGCAATTAAAGCCATAATTGCAACAACACACTCTACTAACATACCACCAAACGCAACTGGTTTTGCATCTGCCCAACGGTTAATCATTTTTGATGTTGTACCAGAACTAACGAATACGTGGAAACCAGAAATTGCACCACAGGCGATCGTTATGGAAATAAATGGCCATACTGGACCTGTTACAACTGGTCCCCCACCAAGGAATTCAGTAAACGCCGGGAATTGAACTGTAGGATTAATGAACAGAACCCCAACGATTAATGCACCGAAAACCCCAACCTTCATAAATGTACTTAAGTAGTCACGAGGTTGTAATAATAACCAAACTGGTAAAGCTGCTGCAAAGAAAGCATAGATTGGAAGAATAATTGCTAGAGTACTACTTTCAAGTGTTAATATATCTCCTAACCATGTACCTTCTATATGTTGACCGAATATAACGGCTACCATAATTAAGGTAAATCCGACGATAGACGCCAGTTTCAAATTACCAGTCTTTCTATGATAAATTCCAACGGCCATTGCGATTGGAATTGTAATACCAACTGCAAATGTTCCCCAAGGGTTTCTTTCAAGAGCATTTAATACTACTAAAGAAAGTCCTGCCATTGTAATCGTAATAATAAATAACATTGCTAAACCAGTACAAAAACCAGCAACAGGACCAAGCTCTTCTTTCGCAATTTCAGAGAATGATTTACCATCTCTACGCATTGCTGCTACTAGTACGACTAAATCGTGAACTGCTCCCCCGATAACCGCACCGATTAATAACCAAAGTAAACTAGGTAAATAACCGAATTGTGCTGCCAGGATCGGACCAACTAATGGACCTGCAGCAGCAATCGCCGCGAAGTGGTGTCCAAAAGTAACCCACTTATTAGTCGGGACGTAATCCTTTCCGTCATCATGTTTATGGGAAGGCGGTTGCATTTCTTTTTCCAATTCTTGCACTCGTAAAACTTTTGCCGCCATGAATGTACCATATAAACGATAGGCAATCATAAGAATACAGATAGATCCAATAACGATTGTAACCGCATTCATTGTAATTTTTCCTCCTCTGTCTTTAGTTACGTTCAATGCCATTTTACAAAATGAAAACGCTCTTTTATGTTTTTCATCGTAACTTGCAAGATTGAAGAGGTGAAAAACAGTACACAAGTGATAAAATGCAAATTTTGTTGAAAAAATGTTATAAATTTGTCACAAATGACTTATAAATTATATACCAATAAAACTTTTTAATGCTTTTGCATACGTTCTACTAACCGGTATTTTCGAACCATCTATCATTAATAAGTTATATGTCGAATTAAACCACGGTTCTATTTCCATAATTAATTCTGTATTCACGATAAAACTTCGGTGAACTTGTAAAATTGGATAATTTTCTAGCTTTTTAGCTAATCCAGATAATGTTTCAGTTACTATATACTCATTATTAACCGTTTTCAATTTTATCTTACCTTCTGTAGCCTCTAAATAAACAATATCAGCTGGATTTATTAAAACAATTCGTTCATCTATATTCAAAGCTAATTTTTCAGTTTTTTCAGCTTTCACATTACTTTTTACCGCTTCTTCATTCTCCCCCTGTTTCCTCATACTGTTTACTTTATCCAATGTTTTTTTAATTCGTTTTTCATCATATGGTTTTAACACATAATCGACTGCATTTGTATCAAAGGCTTGTAATGCAAATTCATCATATGCAGTTACAAAACAAATTGCAGGGACAGTTTGCAACTCGTCCAATTTCTTCGCCAACGTCAATCCGTTTTCTTCATCAAGCTGAATATCTAAAAATACGATATCTGGTTGAATAAGAGCAATATCTGTAAAAGCTTCTTCAATATTGTCACTTTCACCTAATACTTTAACTTCTTTTGTTCGATTTAATATATATTTCAATTCATCCCTTGCTAGTGGCTCATCGTCGACAACAAAGGCTTTAAGCATTAATAACATCCCCTTCCCTTTTAATTGGTATAGTAATTGAGATTTTTGTTCCTACTTCTTCTATACTTTCAATGTTCATACTTGCTTGTCGGTTATATAAGCCTTTTAAACGTTCAAATATATTAAAAATCGCCGTTCCATTTCCTTTATTCGAAGGGACAACTTTTTTCCCAAGTTGATTCAATTTCTCACTAGCTATCCCTTTTCCATTATCCTCGATGACAATATTTAATAAATTATTTTCAGGATATATCCGAATGTAAATATCTCCTCTATTTTTACTTCCTGGAAAACCGTAATTCACCGCATTTTCCACAAGGGGTTGTAAAATAAATGGTGGGACTAAGCAGTTTTCAACTGTCGGTTCCACTTGAAAATGAAATTGAAATTTTTCAGGAAATCTCGTCTGTACTATCGCAATGTAAGCATGAACAACTTCAATTTCCTTTTTTAACGGTAGAAATAGTTTTCTTGCACCGTGAATATTCCCACGGAAAAAGGAACTTAGCTGTAACAATAACTCACGAGCCTTTTCAGGGTTCTTACGACAAAGGGCAGAAATTGTATTTAAACTATTAAATAAAAAGTGTGGATGGATTTGCGAGTGTAGCGCCTTAATCTCGGCATCCTTTAATAATTTTGCCTGTCTTTCAACTTCAACAAGTTCTAATTGAGTTGAAAATAGTTCTGCTAACCCATTAGCTAAATGCTCTTGAACTTGATCTAACTTTGCTGGATTCTTATAATACAATTTCAATGTCCCAGCAATTTTATTTTTCACCTTTAAAGGAATTACAATCGCTGCGTTTAAAGGACAATCATGTTCCCAACAGCCAATTTGTGCCTTTGAACGTGCGACATCCACTTTCCCCGTAATAAGTACTCGATTCGTTAGTTTTGTTTCCGGTTTCAAAAATGGCTTATGATGGTCACTTGCTGTACCAACATGGGCTAATACCATATGTTCATCTGTTATCGCCACCGCATCAGCTTCTGTCTTATTAAGAATGATTTCAGATATTTTTTTACATGAGTCAATATTTAGACCTTCACGAAAGTAAGGTAAAGTTTTGTCCGCAATCGAGAATGCTGTATCCGTTTGCAAAACACGCATGCGAACATCTTCTTTCTGTGCATGTTCGATAATGAACATAAATAACATCGTTCCTAACCCATTAATCACAATCATTGGGAAACTGATTTGACCCACTAATTCTAAAGCAAGGTGATAAGGTTTTGCAATTAAAAGAATAATAAGCATTTGTAGAGACTCCATAATCATTCCGATTAAAACAGCAAATCCTACGGTAATTTTCTTTCCAGCTTGTCTTCTTTTTTCACCTAAATATCCTGCAACACCCCGGCAATAATTGTTGAAATTGAACAGGCAAAAGCGGTAAAACCACCTAAAAAGTAACGATGAATACCGGCGATTAATCCTGCACCCATACCGACAACAGGTCCACCAATTAAACCGCCAATCACAATCCCTAACACTCTTGTATTTGCAATAGCATCGTCATTATCGATAAAAGAATGCCAGCTTAAATATTCTGTATTTCTATCAAAAACCTCTATGCCCGTATAATTACTAATGATGCCAAATAGTCCAAATAGAAATAGCAATAATACTTTATCCTTTTGACTTTGTTCGTTTTGAATAATTTTTCGAAAAGAACGCAGTTGTGAAAGCAAGAGTGCAACAATAAGAATAATACCTATCTTTTCAATCATAAACGGTACGAGGGTAAACATATTAATCCTACCTATCATGTAAATAGTTTTTTTGTTTCTACAACTATAGTATACAGTATTTTCATAGTCTAAAGAATGACTTAAGATAACTATTTTAATAGCAAAAATTGTATATACTGAAATTTTTAACAAATAGAAATGTCATAGATTTTATTGTATAATGGTGTAGTTTTCTAAAAGGACACATATAAATAATTGCTTATCTTTTACTACAAATAAGAAACTGAATAAAGGAGAATTTTCTATGTGGTTTTTATTTGCCGTTTTAACAACTTTATCATGGGGAGCTGCTGACCTTTTCTATAAAAAAGGTTCAGACGCCAAGGATAAATACAGCCATTTAAAAGTATCGATTATGGTCGGGCTTGTAATGGGGATACATGCCTTTAGTTATATCATTATTAAAGACATTAGCTTTGATCTCTTTGACATGGTGAGATACTTACCGGTATCTGCACTTTATATTCTTTCTATGATAATCGGTTATTTTGGCTTACGTTATCTTGAACTATCCATTTCTTCCCCTGTACAAAACTCTTCAGGAGCGATTACTGCAATACTATTACTAATATTTTTCCCACAACCAATTGGTTGGTTAAATGTTCTTGGTATTGTTTTGATTACAGGTGGGGTTATTGGTTTAGGTGTTTTAGAAAAACGTGCACAATCACTTGCTTTACAATCGGATAAAGCTAAGATTGATCCAAAATACCAACTAAGTGTTTTAGCAATTACTTTCCCAATTCTTTATGCCATTATCGATGCTTTAGGTACGTTTGCTGATGGAATTTACTTAGATGAATTGCAATTAATTAGTGAGGATTCAGCACTTTTAGCGTATGAGTTTTCTTGGTTCATCGTTGCAATCGTTTGTTACATTTATATTCGTTTTATTAAGAAGGACAATTTTAACGTGTTTAAAGAACCTGTTCGTACGACAGCTGCTATTTTTGAAACTGCCGGACAATTTTTCTATGTATTTGCGATTGCAAGTAACGCTGTAATTACAGCACCTCTTATTGCATCCTACAGTATCGTATCCGTTATTTTATCGCGTATTTTCTTAAAAGAAAAACTCGACAAAGCGTATTATATTGTAATCGCCATTGTTATGATTGGTATCGCTGTATTAGGAATCGCAGAGGAATTATAATTAAGTGAAATTTTTATAAGAATCCAACGGACTTTATTACATAAAAAGGCAACCTTAACAGTATGACGAAAAAATATTTACTCACGTCGTTTCCCTGTTTTGGTTCGCCTTTTATCATTAATTATGTAGAAGTAATTGTTCAAATTCACGGGAAGGTAATGGTTTACTTATAAAATAACCTTGAATTTCATCACAACCGATTTCTTTTAATGATTTTAACTCGTACTCTTCCTCAACGCCTTCTGCAATAACTTTTAAATTTAATTCATGGGCTAATTGAATAATCGTTTTAACAATCGCCCAATCCTCTTTATGTTCATTCATTTGACATATATAGGAACGGTCGATTTTCAATGAATTAATAGAAATCATCCGTAAATAATTTAATGATGAATACCCCGTACCAAAATCCTCTCAATGAATAAAAGGGATATTTGGCAGGAAAAATGAAAAAAAGGAGGAACAATTACATGTCCTCCAACAAAATTACAAGCTATTCTTAATGTAATTTTGCTTTTTCTAATTCGCCAAGGAATTTGTCATTTAATACTTTAATATACGTACCTTTCATACCTAAAGAACGAGATTCGATAACACCAGCACTTTCTAACTTTCTTAACGCGTTAACGATTACTGAACGAGTAATACCAACACGGTCTGCTACTTTAGAAGCAACTAAAATACCTTCTTTACCGTTTAATTCTTCAAAAATATGTTCAACTGCTTCTAATTCACTATAAGATAGAGAAGAAATTGCAATTTGTACAGCAGCTTGGCTACGTGCTTCTTGTTCTAATTCTTCTGATTCTGCACGTAAAATTTCCATTCCAACAACTGTTGCACCGTATTCAGCTAAAACTAAATCGTCATCATTAAACTCCTTATCTAACCGGGAAAGAATTAATGTGCCTAAACGTTTTCCACTACCGTTAATTGGAACGATTGTTGTTAAAGCGTTCGGAACTAAATCTTGATCTTCTCTCGGGAATACTGAATATTCACTCTTTGCATCAATGTTCGCTGTTGTTTCACGGATATTGAATAAGTTATTAGTATATTGCTCGGAGAATTGTTTTTCCTCGAACAATTTACTCATTTTTTCACTTTCAATACGTTGAGGTACTTCTAAACCTAAAAGTTTTCCTTTTCTACTAACAACATAAACGTTAGCATCTATTACTTCGCTTAATGTATCTGCCATCTCTTCAAAATTAACGGGTCTTGCACCAGTACTTTGTAACAATGCGTTAATTTTTCTTGTTTTTGATAATAAGTCCACAATAAATCCTCCTATAATTTTTTATTATTATGTGTATTTTTTATTAAATTAATCATAGGACTTTTCTCTATTCTTTATCATTATAATGTCTCTATATAGGAAAATGTCGTTATCTACTTCACAAAAGTCCTAATAAATGAAAATAAATTACTACAACACCCACCCAAACACTAATAATAATATAAAATTCGACAAATTACAACAAATACATTGTGAACTTTTCGAATTGTTTAACACAGTATATTTTTGATACAGAGGGACAGGTTCCTTGTATCATTATGAAAAGTTGAGTGATTCACATCAGATTTCCTTTCAATTTACAAACATAACAAAAAAGAGAACCCCTTAAAATCGGAGTCCCCCTATTTATCTAGATTAAATAATTCTATTTAATTTCATATTAAACTGGTTGTTCTGCTATTTCTTGCTGTTCTTGCGCTGCTTCTTCATCAGTTTCTTCTACATTTGAACTTGCTGTTACAACGGAAACAATCGTTTCCTCATCTTCGTGATTTATTCTAATTGATTGAAATTGATCTCTAATATCCTCGATCTTAATTGTGTCACCAATTGCTAAACTTGTTACATCCAAGGTTATTTGATCTGGAATTTCTGTTACTCTTGCCGTGATGTCAAGTTCATGTAAAGTAAGTTGTAATACGCCTCCAACTTTTGTGCCTTCAGCTTCGCCTTCAATCACTACCGGAACCTTCGTTTCAATTTCACTTGTCCGATCGACGAATAAGAAGTCTGCATGAATAACATCTTGAGTGAGACGGTCAACTTGATAGTCTCCTAAAATTGCCTTTTTAACCGCTCCATCGATTGTTAAATCAATAACTACGTTTCTACCTTTGTCTCTTAAAAGCTTTAATAATTCTCCCTTTTTCACAGAGATCGCAGTTGTTTCTTCTTTGTTTCCATAAGCAACTGCAGGGATATAACCATTACTTCTTAATTGGTTTAATACTGATCTCCTAAAATCCTTTCGAACTTCTGCGACTAACTCTGTACTCATAGCACGTCACCTTCCGTTTTCAGAATTTTAGACATCAATATAAAATTAATTAATTGATAGTCTAAGAAGTACAACACTATTATTATAGTAAACTGTGTACTTTTTATCAAAGTTTTCGGATTTTATACTATTTTATATGAAAAAAGGCGAACAAAAATGTCCGCCTAAAAAATCTATTAACAACTATTTAATCCAAGGAAATCTCGGTAAACTAACATTTTGTGTATATTCGTCTAAATCTTTTAAAGTCTCAACAACTTTAGGTAAATCTAATACATCGATAAATTCTTCAATATTTTTAACGTCTCTTGATGCATGTTCTTGCCTTTCTTCAGGTGTACGAAGTAATGGTGTATACATATGATCTCTCGGTTTATCAAAGTATGAACCTACACCACCAGATTGAAAGGCAAATTGACTAATGGAATATTTTTTTATCGTCCTTATGTAACAAGGTTTGATAAAGGATTATCAAGCTTATAAAGACAAAAAAAGCCGCCAAGTAAATGACAGCTAACTATGTTTCTTATTCATATTAAATTTTTGTTTTTGAAAGTGCAGCTTCATCTGCAACCAATGTTACATGATTATGTTTTTTAAGCACAGATACAGGAAAATCTTCACTCACCTCGCCTTCTAATAATCGCGCGAGGGTCTCTGCTTTCTGTTCGCCAGAGACTAGTAACATAATATCTTTACTTTCCATTATTGTTTCAATCCCCATCGTAATGGCTTTTGTCGGAACTTCATCTATAGAATTAAAAAATCTCGAATTCGCTTGTCTTGTAGATTCACTTAATTCGACAATATGTGTTCTACTTGTAAAAGGTGTACCAGGTTCATTAAAACCAATATGACCATTAACACCTACACCTAATATTTGTATATCAATACGACCTGCTTCTTGAATGAGCTTTTCATAATTTTGACATTCCTTTTCTAAATCAATTTTATTCCCATCTGGAATATGGTAGTTTCCTTCTTGAATATCCACATGATTTAGTAATTTATCTTTCATAAAGAAATGGTAACTATTCGGGTCTTCTTCTGAAAGACCTACATATTCATCTAAATTGAATGTCGTAATATTTTTGAATGAGATTTTCCCCTCTTTATTCGCTTGAATTAGTTTTTCATACATACCTTCAGGTGTTGAACCTGTTGCAAGACCAAGTACAGGACAATCTATTTCATTAATTTTTTTTATAAGATAATCAGCTGCATATTGACTCATTTCTTCATAGTCTTTCACTTTCACAATCTTCATATTAAATCTCTCCCCTAAAAGCAATTTCACCACAGCAAAAAGTATATCTAATATTTAAATCATCATCAACAAGCAATAAATCCGCATCTTTCCCTACCGTAATGCTTCCTTTACGATCGTAGACTCCAATTTGTTTTGCAGGGTTCACTGATGCCATCTGTATGATGTCGGTCATTGAAACACCTTCAAGAGTATACATTCGTTTAACTCCATCACACATTTTTAAAATACTTCCTGCTAAAGTCCCATCCTCTAACAATGCTTTACCATCGCGAACAATTGCCTTTTGTCCACCTAATTCATAATTTCCATCAGGCATTCCTTTCGCTCTCATTGCATCCGTTATAAGGATTAAACGTTCACTACCTATATTATTATAAATTAACTGTAACATTTCCGGTACAACGTGGATTCCATCAGCAATTAATTCTGCTTTTAACTCTTTCAATTGAAATGCCGCTCCAACGACGCCAATATCTTGGTGGTGGATACCGGTCATCGCATTACATAAATGGGTTAACTGGCTAATCCCATAATTTACCGCCTTTTTTATACCTGTAAAACCTGCTGCTGTATGTCCTGCAGAAACATTTATTCCCGCTTTGACAAGTGTTTTAATGAATCTTCCATCATCATCCATCTCAGGTGCCATTGTAACGGTTCGAATACTATGTTCAGATATTTCTTGCCATTTCATAAATAATTCTATGTCCGGTTTTATTATATGTTGAACAGGTTGGGCACCTGCTTTCGATTTTTCGATAAACGGTCCCTCTAAATGAACGCCGAGAAGTTCCGCTTGGCCTGGCTTATTTTTATAAGAAGCCACATTTTTTAAAGCTGCTTCAATATTTTTATGTGATTGAGTGATTGTTGTTGCAAGGAAGCTTGTGGTGCCTTCTTTTGGTAAAAATTGGGCAATTGTATCCAAAGCAGTTTCAGTAGCATCCATCGTATCCGCGCCATTTGCACCATGAATATGAACGTCGACAAAGCCTGGAATTAAGTTTAGATTGGTCGCGTCAATTACTCTTACCCCAATATGAAAATTATCAGCATCAAGTAAGCTTTGTTCAGCATATATCTTTTTTATTTTTCCGCTTTCAATGTAAATACTACCGTGTATCTTTTCCTTATTTTCCAAAAAAATGTGAGCATTTTTAATATATATGTTCATAAAATTCATTCCTTTATATTGCCAACGATTTTCTAATAATAAATATAGAACAAAAGCGGTAAAATTAGGAAACTTTTTACATAAATAAAGCTTAGCGATTCGCTAAGACTTCGTTTTGAAACTAAATTTCTATTTTTTACTTTCTGCAGATGTTAACAGATAATGATCCGGTTGGATGTTATCAAATAAACCTGTATTAACAAATAAAAAGGTAAAGAATAACACTCCAATTAAATTTCCTATATATGTAGCTATCCAAACTTTAATTAAGTCTTTAACCCTTGATTTTTTCTCCAGAACTCCCATCGTTAAGTACATTGTATTACTAGTAAATAAGTCAACACCGCCAAAAATAATTGTAAGAAGAGCAAAAGAGAAGGCTAGACCAGCAAATAATAACGGTACTAGGAATCCAGATTGCGAAAATCCATCACCGATTTTAAATGCAAAGTTGCAAAAATAATTAATTCCGTGGGGATTGGTACATGGGTGGTACATGGGTGGTACATGGGGACAGGTCCAGTGTACCACTTTAGTCTCTATAATAACGAACCTGTTTTCCAAGACTCCCCTTCTAGGACAAGTAAAGCAGGAAGTGATTCTATTAATATATGTTTTATTACTATGGTGGTACAAGGAACCCGTCCCCCTGTATCCCCCTGTATCGTGCCCCTGGACCACTATAGTGGAATCTCCACAATTTCATCGGAATAAATTGTTTTTCTAAAACCATCGAGTCGAATTTTTAAATTTTTTTCAGGATCAATATTTTCGAACCGTAGTTCATAACTTCTAGTCACGTAACGATAGTTTTCCATTTCGTCCGAATAATAATCAATTTCTTCAAGTGCTACTTCATTACCTTCTTTATCAACGAGAACCGTGTCAAAATGCATATCAAAATTATCCACATACCCTTCAGCGTCATATGGTCCGATAAATATATCATCTAAATTTCCATCTTTATAATCTTCATTTGTAATTATAATATTCGTCCATTGGCCTTCTTCTTTTTTATCAACGGTAAAGGTAGAATCTCCATATTCAAAGGTATAAGGAAACTCCTTTGAAAAATCCAGTTCAAGCATCATCGTTTCATAATCAACAATATCAATATTTTTAAATTGAATTACAACATCATGAATACCCTCATTAAAAAACGGCTCGAAGGAAGTCTGAAACGCTGTCCAATTCATATCTAGTTGAAAATCGACAGAGAGACTCGAATACAGGTTCTGATTAAGCTTTTCATCATTTAATCGTAATTGGTTAAATTTCACATTTAAATTTTCCTCACTTTGTTCATCTCTATATACACTGTATCGCAACATAGTCGTAGTCGGTGCCACAATTAGTTGTTCAAACCGAAATGGTATCCCTTCAATCTCTACTTCCTTATCTAATGCATATTCTTTAGATGATTTCATCGTTACTGGTATTTCAAAATTCCATTCACCTTCTTTATATTCCATTTCGAAGTCACCATGTGTCATTGCCTCATTGTAATCTATCACTTTTTGTAAACTACTTATACTTAACTTAATTGTTCCACTATCTTCTTTAAGTGGTGGCAAACTCAGTTTTCCTTGATAAACATTCTGCCTATCACCTTTTTCTTCTTCATCAAGGAAAGGAGGATAATAAGTAGGAAAAATTGACATATTCAAAATGTCATATTGATTTTCTACATAGGCTCCATCTTCATATACCATCATATATGGATTATTTGCTTCCGTATCTTCAATTTCATATAGAATTACTGTTTGAAACTCATCAGCCACAGCTGTTTTAATGGTAATTTTTACCCCGTTACTTTCTGCCTCTAAATTCAAGAATTCACCTAAATCATTTTTTATGTATGCAAGAACTTCTTCATTATCTTCTGTCCATGTGTAATAGAGCTTTGAAAACATTCCTGATAAAATACCGTAACTTATAAATAAAACAAGGACTCCAGTTAATGAAAAAATAAAGATACTACGCTTTTTCAATTTTTTATGTTTTTCCTTTTCATGTTCAGCTATTCTTTCTTTTATCTTTTTTAAAAATCCTTCTGGCATCTTGAATACATTTCGCCATTCCGAAAGCTGAATCGTTACATCTTGAAATGTACCTAGATCTTCCTGACAGCTTTCACAATGATAAAAATGAGTTTCAAACTCAATCTTATTTGATCGCTCCATGGAGTGGCCTAAATAATCAATATAATCCTTTTGATACTCTTTACATCCATTAAAATTAGAACCATATCCGAAGGCTTTACGTAAAGATTGAATAGCTGAATGCAAATGCTCCTTCACATTCTCCTTTAAGAGTTGTAAAATTTGTGCAACTTCTTCATGAGTAAAATCATTTATGTATGTAAGGATAGCAGCCTCTTTTTCCGTTTGATTTAACTGTTGAATCGCTTTTAAAAATGCATGTTCTTCAACCTCAGTATTCGTTTTTTCTAGTTCCCTACATGTTTGTAAAAAATTTGCGATTACCCAAGACTTAAAATTCATATTATGTTTATAACGAGGAAACCCTTTATACATTTTTAAGATTGCTTTGTAAAAGAGTTCTTCAGTTAATTGTTGATTCCCTAGATAACTTAGTCCAAAGGAATATAAGAAATGCTGATGTTGCTCGACCCAATTTGTAATGGTGTCAAGGCTATTTTCACTAGTAGTTATATTTAAACTTGTTTCATTTACTTGTTGCATTTATATGGCCTCCTAGAATTTTCCCTTCATTTTTATCTATCAATCAAATTACAAATTATGAAACTTATTGTTTAACATTATAAACTTCGACTTAATTAGTCATTATTCCTTTTATTAATCAGCCCTATCTTTAAGTTAATCATTAAATGAGTGATTACTCACTTTTGTTGAGTTCCCTAAAAATGTTTTGTACAATAAACCCAAGATGAGTAAGTACTCACTTTTATAGAAAAGGAGGAGAAACTAGTGGATCACGTTATCTCAATTCAAAATTGTTAGCAAAAGCTTTACAGAATATTAACTTTGCAATTAAAGAAGGACATATTTATGGATTTATTGGTCCATCAGGTGCTGGAAAAACAACGTTAATCAAAATGATTGTCAGAATGGATGTCCCGGACGAAAGAGCCATCTACCTACTAAATCAAAAAATGCCAAACCTACAAATCCTGCAAAAAATCGGTTATATGGCTCAGTCTGATGCCCTTTACAAAGATTTAACAGGAAAAGAAAATTTAATGTTTTTTTCCTCGCTTTTTAAATTAAAAAAGCAAGAACAGAAAGACCGAATTGCCTATGCCGCAGATTTAGTTAATTTAACAGATGACCTTAATAAAAAAGTATCGTAAACTTTACTCAAGAAGGTGAAGGTTAATGAGTAGTTTTAATTTATTGGATCGTATTGCTGAAATTACTAAAAAATCGGAAAAACAAACTCCAAAACAAAAGAAGATTTTAGAAGTGGCGATTACAACTTTTGCAGAAAAAGGATATTCAAATACATCTACAGCAGAAATTGCCAAACTTGCAGGTGTTGCAGAAGGGACAATTTTCAAGCATTACGGAACAAAAGAAAATCTTTTGCTGGCAATAATGGTACCCTTTTTAAAAGATAATACCTCATCATTAGTAGATGAACTTTTTACTGAATTAATGGATGAAAAAATCTCTTTTAAACAATTCATCAGAAATTTATTGAAAAACCGTATTGAGTTCCTCTCAAAAAATAAAGAAATATTCCTCGTATTCTTTAAGGAATTTATTTATAAAGAAGAATTAAAAAAGGAACTTATTCCATATTTTTTAGAAAAAGCTGCTCCTAGGTTAAAAGAGGTAATCGAAATTGCCCAAAAGCGAGGAGAAATCATTGATAAACCAGTAATTCAAATTACTAATATGATTGCAACAACAATCGCCGGTTTTCTTATCACACGATTTGCTATACTCAACGTCGATTCCGTAAACGATAATGAAATCGAAGAAATCGTCCACCTTATCATGCATGGAATCGGAAAATAAAAGCGGTACATTGATGTTATTTAATTAACACCCTGTGTACCGCAATGTTTATTAAGTAGTTAACATTATGAAAAACTTCGAAAGAAAATCTTATAATGTTTAAATAGATTTACAAAGGCGTCTAATTGATACTGGGGACGTGTTCCTTTTATCCCATGGCACAAAAGAGGATTCTTCCTGCATCAAAGTTGGGCGCCTTTTGAATCTGAAGCAGCTGCTTTTTCTTCTTTGATCTTTTCTTGTATCCGTTTTGTTTCCATTACAATAATTCCAGATAATCCAATAAGAGCAATTAAGTTCGGAATAGCCATTAAACCGTTTAAAATATCTGCCAATGACCAGATTAAATCTAAGGATGTTGTTGCACCAACAAAGATAAATAGTACGAATACAGTACGGTAGCCCCACACCGCTTTTGGGTTCTTAAATAAGTATTGGAAGCATTTTTCTCCGTAGTAACCCCAACCAAGAATTGTGGAAGAAGCGAAAAATAGTAGCCCAAAGGTAATTAAGTATGGACCTATATCACCAACTAAAACACCAAAGGCTTCTGATGTTAAAACGCCTGCTGCAATACTTTTATCCTCCCACAAACCAGACATCACAATTGTAATTCCCGTAATTGAACAGATTATTAATGTATCGAAGAATACCTGGGTCATTGATACTAATGCCTGCCTTCCAGGTATATCCGTTTTGGCAGCAGCAGCAGCGATTGGGGCAGATCCCATCCCCGCTTCATTAGAGAATAAACCGCGCGCTACCCCGTAACGGATAACGGCACCAACAGTTCCACCAAGAGCAGCTTCACCAGAAAATGCATGCGTAAAAATAGTAGCAATTGCATCAGGTACTATTGTAATGTTAGTGATCATTACATAAATTCCAGCTAAAATATAAAACAACGCCATAATAGGTACAAAATAAGCTGTTACCCGACCAATCCATTTAATTCCACCTAAAATAACAAGACCTGCAAAAAGAACAAGAGCAATACCTGTTACCCATGCTGGAATTGAGAAAGTACTATTCATTAAATCGCTAACAGCCTTTGCCTGTGTTCCATTACCAATTCCGAAAGCTGCCATCGCTCCAAATAAGGCGAATAAAACAGCTAACCACTTTTGTTTTAGTCCATGCTCTAAGTAATACATAGGACCACCCGCCATGTTTCCTTGCGGGTCTTTTACCCGATATTTAACAGCTAAGATTGCTTCACCATACTTCGTTGCCATCCCAAACAAGCCAGCTAAAAACATCCAAAAGACAGCACCTGGACCACCAAGAACAATGGCAGTTGCCACCCCAACAATATTACCAGTACCAATCGTAGCTGCAGAAGCTGTCGTTAATGCTTGGAAGTGAGAAATATCCCCTTCTGACTTCTTATCTTGTTTAGTTGAAAAGGTTAGTTTCATCGCATAACCGAATAAGCGAAGTTGTAAAAACCCTAAACGAAAAGTTAAATAAATACCAGTACCTACTAATAGAACAATTAATGGTACACCCCAAACAAAATCACTAATAGAACCTAACAGTTTTTCTAATTGTTCCATATCTCTCCCCTCCTGTGTCTTGAATTTTGAATTTTCAGTAAATTATACATATATCCCTCCTTGCTGTTTAAAATGTACTAGGACACCCCCCTCAAACTTTGTCCCGTAATTATAATAAATACAAAAAGTTGGATAGTGTCAAGATGTTTTTAATGGAAATTCTAAATTTTTTGTAATTACTTTTTTCGAATTTCTATCATCCTATTTCTCTGATTTAGTCCCTCTATATCCAAACATATGTATTAAAGTTATAAATAATTCACTCAACAATAATAAAAAATGGTAGGCCTAAGTATGGATAAATGCCACAAATCCGCCCACCAATTTCCTGTTAACACTTAAAGTCATCCTTGTGAAAACCATACTGTTGTATTAGTAGATTTCATCCGTTTATTTTTCTACGTTTTGGATATTAGACCTTAAATTTTAATTTTCTCAATCACTGTTTCTCGATCCAAATCCCATAAGATAATTTCATCTTTATTATAATAAGCACAAGAACGCGAACCGTCCTTTGGAATTGTTGTACTTCCAGGATTAAGTACAATCACACCATCTTTTTCTTCTAATACTTTTATATGAGTATGACCTGAAACGACTACATGGCATCCAAGTTCTTTCGCCTGTTGAATCCGCTCTTCTTCCGTTTCTTCATATCCATGAACTAAGTAAAATTTATAGCCATCAAATTCAACAACTCTTGATTTTGTCGATAGATCCCTTTCTATTACCATTTCATCCACATCCGCATCACAATTACCTCGTACATAAACGATATCGTTTCGCTGACTTAGTAATTCAGCTAATTTTTTCGGATTATAGGACTTTGGTAAATCATTCCGTGGACCGTGGTAAAGAACATCACCGATATGACAAATTTGCTTTGCATCTTTTAATAAATCTAACGCTTCTACCGTATCTTCATACCCTCCATGGGTATCACTTATAAAACCTAACTTCATTTTCAACACTCCTTTTGGTACACGGGGACGGGTCCCTCGTTTCATTCCCCCTGTTTCACCTGTTGATTTGGTACAAGGAACCCGTCCCTCTGTTTCCCCCTGTTTCATTCCTCTGTTTCATTATAATACAAATTATTTTGAAACAAGGTCATGGCTAAGCCATTTTGATGTTGGTGTTTTTACCTGTAGCAATTCTTCGGGTTTTCCTTCAAAAATCACTTCCCCGCCTTGCTTACCTCCACCTGGACCTAGTTCGATGACCCAGTCGCTGGCAGCAATAAAGTCAAGATTATGTTCAATAATAATAACCGAATTTCCCCGCTCCACTAATTTTTGAAAGACATCAAGCAGTTTGTCATTATCCTTCGTATGTAACCCAAGGGAAGGCTCGTCGAGAATATAAATTTGACCTTCTTTTTGTAAATGGCTCGCAAGTTTTAACCGCTGCAATTCCCCACCACTTAAAGAACTCGTTGTTTGTCCTAATGTGAGGTAGCCTAACCCGACTTCCTTTAACATGTTTACTCGTTTAATAATTTTCGGGATTTGGAAATAATCTAAGGCCTCATCAATCGTCAAGTCTAAAATCTCAACGATATTTTTTCCTTGATATCGAAAACTGAGTGCTTTCTCTGAGTATCTCATCCCGTCACAAGCTTCACAAGTAACAGTAATCGGGTCAGCAAAGGCCACATCCGGTTGAAGAATTCCCTTCCCTTCACAAACTGGACATGCACCAATAGAGTTAAAACTAAATAATCCTGCTGGCTGACCCGTCTCTTTTGCAAAAATCGCACGAATATCGTCCATGATGCCCATATAGGTAGCAAGTGTAGACCGACTAGAAATACCAATACTACCTTGCTCAACAACAATTACTTCAGGATACTGCTCTTTAAACGCACCTAACATTAATGAACTTTTTCCAGAACCCGATACTCCACAAACGGCAACTAACACATTTTTTGGAATATCGACAGTGATATTTTTTAAATTATTATGTTTGGCATTTTTTACAGTAAAATAACGATTAATTTTTCTAGGTTTTTCGTTAATTTGTATTTGATGACTTAAACTCGTTGCCGCTTTTGAATGTTTTAATCCTGCTAAACTTCCTTGATAGACGATTTCTCCGCCACCTGTTCCAGCCCCTGGACCCATTTCAACAATTTCATCTGCTTCTTTTATAACCGAAAGATCGTGTTCAATGACAATTACCGTATTATGTTGAGCTTTTATCCGCTTCATCATTTCAATTAACATATCAACTTCTTCAGGATGGAGCCCTGCACTCGGTTCATCGAATATGTACGTCATATTGTTTAAGCTACTTCCTAAATGGCGAGCGATTTTTACCCGTTGTGCCTCACCACCGGATAACGTTTCCATTGTTCTTGAAAGACTTAAATACCCTAAACCTAAATCAATCAGTTGTTGAACTTGAGGGATGACTTGACCTGCAACGGATTTCCCCATTGGATCGTCTATCTTTTTCAGTTCCTCTAGCAAGTCTATTAACTCTAACTGATAGTATTCAGCGATATTTAGTCCATTGATTTTACATTCTAATACTTTCGGGTTTAATCCTGAACCTTGACATGTTGGACATAATGTACGAGTTGTTACCGCAAATACATCTTCTTCTGTTACTCCTCGTAATTTTGTAATATCACGGTTAATATAAAGACGGCGAAATCTTGGCAGCAGTCCATCCCATACATGGGGTTGTGGTCCGTTTTTTGTATGGAAAGGCATATAAACCGTTTCACCATCTTTTGGGCCATATAAAAACAGTTGGAGTTTCTCTTCGGAATAATCTTTAATCGGTATATCTGGATCAAATAATCCACCGGTTATCATCCAACGTCCTTGCCAACCAGACGGAGATAACGGTTTGAATCTAACGGCATATTCACGAAGGGATTTTTCAAAATCTACTAATTTATTAACGTCTGGTGTAATCACTTCTCCATAACCGGTACACTCCGGACATCGTCCAAACGTACTTTGACTCGAAAAATCGTTCGCCGTACCAATTGAAGGTTTACCAATTCGGGAAAACAATACTCGAATAAGTGGATTGATATCCATATACGTTCCGACTGTTGATCGGGAATTCCCCATCACTTGCCTTTGTTCAACAACTACAACTGGACTCAAATTTTGCATAAGATCAGCCTGAGGTCTTTCATAACGAGGCATTTGATAACGAACATAGTGCGGGTAATTTAACGTCATTTGTCTTCGGCTTTCTTGAGCAATCGTGTCAAAAACAACCGAACTTTTCCCCGACCCTGACACCCCTGTAAAAACGATGATTTTTCCTTTTGGGATATTTAAATCAATGTTTTTTAAATTATTCTCTTTCAAGCCCCGTAAAATCATTTCATCCTTTGTTTCCGACACTATATCACCTACTATATTTTTCTGGCTAATTTTATTAGCAAAGTGTATTAAGTGCTTAAAATCTGCAAAATCCTATTTCCGTGAATAGTTTAATCTCAAGGGCAATGTCAAATAAAATTCAACAGTTGCACCACCCATTTCATTATTATACGCCCAAATCTTACCATCAAAATTTCCCACAATCTTTTTTGCAATATATAAACCTAAGCCGAAATGATTTTTATTTTGCTCATTTTGATAAAATGCCTGAAATAAAGCAGAGGGATCTTTTTCCCTAAATCCACTGCCCGTATCCATTAATTTAAAATGGAGTTGACATTTTTCTCCAGTCATTTCCTCTCTAACCTTTAATTCTATTTTCCCATCTTTTGTAAATCTTAGACTATTATATAAAAGATTGTCTATTACTCTTAATATCATTGCTTCGTCAATATAATAATAAGATTGACTTAAATTGACATCAAAAATAATTTTTACGTTCTTATAATAGACCATCGTTCTTATTTCTTGCTTTTTCTCGTTAAGCATTTTCTTTAAATCAACTTTTCTAATATTCATTAAAAAGTCTGGTTTTTCCACCTTATACAGCAAAGATAAATTTTCAGTAAGCATGCTCATACGATTGCAATTTCTTCGGATAATATCTAGATGAGGTGTAATGTCTATATTACGATTTTTCTTGAGATCATTAATTAAATCCATTTGTCCTTGAATTACAGTTATAGGAGTTCTTATATCATGAGCAATTGAAGACACCATTATTTTTCGTTCATCCTCACTCTTTGATAAACTATTTATCATTTCTTTAAGAGCACAGATCATCGCATTAAAAGAATCCTGTATTCTTATAAATTCTAGTCTTTTAAGTCCATGAACCTTAAAATCGAAATCACCATTTGAGATTTTATCTGCCGCATAAAGCAATACGTTAATATTATTAAACAACGATTTGTAAAGTCTAGAAGTAAATAGTATTAAATATAAAACAAAAAAGATTAAAGGGGAGATTAGTAGTACAATATAAACGAATCCAACACCAGGGGTATCCGCATTATTATTAATAAAGCTGAATGGTGCTTTTAATACGTATACGGCTTCTATTTTGTTATCATCTTTAATCGGTATAAACCGATAGATATAGCTTCCCATTACTTGTTCGTGATTTATAACGTCCCCTATATTGATACTCTGCTCTAAAGTTCCTTGATCACCATATAGATGATTACCGTTTAAATCCAATACTTCCCCTTGTATCTTTTCACTATAAAAGTCCAAATCAATTAATCGCCCACTTAAGATGTCATTTGAGTTTTCTTTGATATTTTCTTCAATCATGTCTAAATATTTCACAAAATAGTCAGTTGATTTTATCAACCCATTATCTGTAAAAATAAATAAAAAGAAGAATAAACATAAGTAAGCAATAAAGGAAGATAAGACCGTTGCAAAGAAAACTTTAACAACTAATAAATAAAAATCCCTTTTTATTGTTTTATCTTTTTTCATATGTGACATCCCACTTGTAACCTAAACCATATAATGTTTTTATGTAGGTAGTTTCTTGATCGAGTGCCTTAATTTTCTTACGAATGTTTTTAACACATTCTGTAACTGTCTCTAACTGACTATCTGAATCATATCCCCAGACACGTTCAAAAATTCTTTCCTTTGAGAATACAACATTTTTATTCAACATTAGTAATTTAATAATTTCATATTCTTTCTTTGTGAGTTGGATTCTTACGCCTTTACAAAAAACTTCGTTCGCTAAAATATCTATTGTGATATTTTTCGAACTAAGCAGATGTCGATCATTTGAGCGAATTCGCTCTTCTCTTCGAATATGAGACTCTATTCTGGCCTTTAATTCCTTCAAACTAAAAGGTTTTGTTATGTAGTCGTCACCACCTATTGATAATGCTTCAATCTTATCTTCCTCCAATGTTTTAGCACTCACAAATAGAATTGGACAATCTACTCTATCACGAATCAAGCCACATAATTCCATACCGTCCATCCCTTCCATCATAATATCTAGTATTATTAAATCGAAAGGACGATTGATGACCTGTAATGCCTCCGTTCCGTTATGTACAATATCAACTTTGAAATCGTAAAGTTCTAGATATTGTTTTATCGTAAGACAAATATCTTCATTATCATCAACGACTAATATTTCCTTATTATCCATATTTACTTCTCCCTCCTTTAAAACTATGGAGTTTTTATATTCTATAAACTTCATATTTCACTCAATAATTAAAATCACTAGCATTGCATAAATATAGTTGGAATATTCCGTAAAC
>NZ_JAACYS010000032.1 GCF_009996845.1 Pallidibacillus pasinlerensis
AGTGTTTGATTTGCTCAAAATTAAAACTGACTAAATGGTTAAATTAAAACACTTTGTCTTGTTCAGTTTTCAAGGTTCATTTTTTGATAACAACTTTTTAAGGATATCATTTAAGTTGTTTTTCGTCAACACTTTTTTTAAAAAAGTTTTGACGAGGTTTTTTAATGTCGTTTGAGCGACTTTTAAATATTATCATAAAGTGTTTTTCACGTCAATACCCTTTATGATTTTTTGTCGAGTTTCAATTATCTTGTCCTCTCAACAACATTTATTACTATACCATCATTTTCTTAATGAAGCAACAACAAATTCCAAAAAAAGTTTTTTCGGAATATAAATAACATTAAGGAACAAATAAGTGATTTATTATGTAAGAAAAATAAGTATTCTCTTTTATGATTAAATTGTTCAATCATTCCAAAGCTATTCGATAACTTATTTACATAAATATAATCAAAATCTATATTTATGTTACACTTCTATTCTTAAAATATCCATTCCATAAAAAGTAAAAAGAGTACCTCTAAAGGGTACCCTTTTTTATACCGTATATTAACGATGATGACGCATATGTGGGAATAATAGAACATCACGGATTGAAGGTGAGTTTGTAAGTAACATTACTAGTCGGTCAACACCAATACCTAACCCGCCTGTTGGAGGCATTCCATACTCTAATGCTTCTACGAAGTCTTCATCCATTAAATGAGCTTCATCATTTCCTTGCTCTCTTTCTTTCAATTGATCTTCAAATCGTGCTTTTTGATCAATTGGATCGTTTAACTCTGTAAAGGCATTTGCGTGTTCGCGTCCGACAATAAACAGTTCAAAACGATCAGTAAATCGTGGATCTTCCGCATTCTTTTTCGCAAGTGGTGAAATTTCTACTGGATGTCCATAGACGAAAGTTGGTTGAATCAATTTTTCTTCAATTCTTTGCTCAAAGAATTCATTAATAATATGGCCAACTTCCATATGATCAGTAATCTCAATATCATGTTCTTTTGCTAATGCACGTGCTTCTTCTAAAGACTTCTCTTCCCAGAAGTCAACACCACAATATTCTTTTACCGCATCAACCATATGAAGTCTTCTCCATTTTGGAGTTAAATCGATCTCATATTCGCCATACTGAATTTTTGTCGTACCTAGAACCTCTTCTGCAATATGAGCAATCATATTTTCTGTTAGATTCATAATGTCTTTATAATCAGCATACGCTTCATATAATTCGATCATTGTAAATTCAGGATTGTGCCTTGTCGATACTCCTTCATTTCTAAACACACGACCAATTTCGTATACTTTTTCAAGTCCACCTACAATTAATCGCTTCAAATGAAGTTCTAGGGCAATACGCATATATAATTCCATATCTAATGCATTATGATGGGTAACAAACGGTCTTGCTGCTGCTCCCCCTGGAATAGTATGCATTACTGGCGTTTCTACTTCTAAGTAACCTAAATTATCTAAGTAACGACGCATTGATTGAATAATTTTACTACGTGCAATAAACGTATCTTTACTATCTGGATTTACAATTAAATCTAGATAGCGTTGACGATATCTTTGTTCAACATCTTTTAATCCGTGAAATTTATCTGGGAGTGGACGTAAAGCTTTCGTTAAGATTCGGAAATCATTAACTTTAATTGATAGTTCGCCCACGTTAGTTTTGAATAATGTACCTTTTACACCAACAATATCTCCAAGGTCAGCCATTTTAAAAATTTCATATTGCTCTTCACCAACAGCATCTTTTCGAACGTAAATTTGTAATTGACCCGTTACATCTTGTAAATGAGCAAAACCGGCTTTACCTTTACCGCGTTTTGTCATTATACGTCCAGCAAATTCAATGTTAATATTTTTATTTTCTAGTTCATCTTTTTCTAGTTCTCCATATTTTTCAAAAGCATCTTTTGCTAAATGGGTTCTTTCAAAACGTTGACCAAACGGATCTTGTCCTTTTTCGCGCAACTCTTCCATCTTTTGTCTACGAACGATAAGCTGGTCATTTAATTCTTCATGACTCATCGAAAATCATCTCCAATTATATATTCTTAACTTCTATTATGTAACCATACTTAAAAGTTTCAAACACTTTCAAAGTAAAATTTTATATATCTAAAAAGCAAAACTGCCAGTAGACTACTGGCAGTATAGCATACCAAACTTATTATATTGGATATATCAACCGATTGTCAAACCTTGGTAGTTTATACAGCCTTTTGTGCTACACTTTCCTTTTCACCTAATTCATCTACAATTTCGTCCAATATTTTCACAAGTTCTTCTCTCTTTTCACAGCTATTAATAGAATTACGGTATTTACCACTTCCTTTAATTCCTTTCAAGTACCAAGCAGCATGTTTCCGCATTTCTTTAATAGCGACTCTTTCACCTTTAAGATCAATTAACCGATCCATATGAGTTTTGCAAACTTCCATTTTTTCTTTAATAGACGGTTCTCCTAATAACGCCCCAGTTTCTAAATAATTTACCGTCTGATAAATCATCCATGGGTTACCTAGTGCCGCACGCCCAATCATAACCCCGTCTACCCCTATTTCATCAAGCATTCGTTTTGCATCTAGTGGTGTTTTTACATCACCATTTCCGATTACAGGGATATTTACCGCTTGTTTAACATCATGGATGGCATCCCAGTTCGCTTCACCTTCATACATTTGGACTCGAGTACGCCCATGCACACTTACAGCAGCACCACCTGCCCGTTCTACTGCTTGCGCATTTTCAACAGCGTAAATATGATTTTCATCCCAACCGATACGCATTTTTACAGTTACTGGTTTTTCTACCGCATCTACAACATATGAAACCATATCATAAATTTTATTCGGTTCTAATAACCATTTAGCCCCGGCTTCACATTTTATAATTTTATTTACGGGACACCCCATGTTAATATCGATAATATCTGCATTCGTATTTTTATCAACAAACTTGGCAGCTTCAACTAACGATTCCTTTTCACCACCATAAATTTGTAAACTTAATGGGTGTTCCCTCTCATCCATGTGTAACATCCCTAATGTTCTTTTATTACGTAAGTTGATACCTTTATCACTGATCATTTCACAACAAACAAGCCCTGCGCCAAATTCTTTCACAGTTAAACGGAAGGCTGAATTACTTACACCTGCCATTGGTGCTAAAACGACACGATTTGGTATTTCTACATCACCAATTTTCCACATTTTACATCGCCTCCCTCTACACTATTAATTAAAAAGTTTATTAATGTCTCGATCTTGTTTTTTCTTCCATAAACGAACACCGGTTTTGTTAATCTGATGAAGGAGAATATCTACTGTTCGATTAATGTTCGGTATTACGATCTCTCCATTTATTTCCGCAAGCGGGACTAAAACGAACGCCCGTTCATGCATTCTTGGATGGGGAATAATCAAATCCTTAGTATGAATAATATCTTCATTAAATAAAATAATGTCCAAATCAATTGTCCGAGGACCCCAATGAATAATTCGCTTACGGTCAAGTTGTTGTTCTATGTCTAAACAAATCTCCAGTAGTTCATGAGGATTTTTTTCCGTCTCGATTTCTATAACCATATTTAAAAAAAGATCCTGCTCCGTAAATCCAACCGGGTCTGTTTCAAATATCGATGAAAAGTTATTAACTTTTATAGAATGTTTTTCAAGTGATTGAATCGCTTCATATAAATAACGTTCCCGTTTTCCAATATTCGACCCTATTGATAAAAAAGCTCTATTCACCATCTTACATCATCCTGGTCTAAATTTAATTTATAAAATGTTACCAACACCGTTACTTGGTATAGTATACATTATTGAATTATTGCTAACTATCTTTTCCGTGTTATTTCAATACTTACAGACTTATAATGCCCTGGAATCGGTGGATCCGGTTTAATCAACTTTACAGTACAACTATTAATTTTCTCAAAGTGAGTAAGAATATTATTTGCAATTTGTTCAGCGACCGTTTCAATTAAAGAATAGCTTTTTCCTTCAACAATTTCTTTGCATAAGCTATATAAATCTGCATAATTAACGGTTTCTGATAAATCATCAGTTTTACCAGCCTTCGATAAATCTAATTCAACCATTAAATCAACAATAAATCGTTGGCCTAAACGATTCTCTTCTGGAAGTGCTCCATGATATCCGTAAAATTCCATCTCGTTAAGAAAAATCTTGTCCATAAATCCTCCTGATTCAATAACTTTATTATATTTTATCAAATCCAACCGTTAGCTTAAAGCAACCAAATTTCAAAACAAATAAAAAGTCCCATGGCTATTAACCATAGGACAAATATTTTAACATTATTCAAATTGATAAAGTGCAGTACTTAAGTAACGTTCTCCATTGTCTGGAACAACAGCAAGAACTTTTTTACCTTTACCTAATTTTTTAGCAGTCTCTAATGCAGCATGAATAGCAGCACCAGCTGATATACCACCTAAAATCCCCTCTTGGCGTGCAACTTTACGTGCAGCTTCAAAGGCTTCTTCCGTTGCTACAGTGAAAATCTCGTCATATATTTCTGTATCAAGTACTTTTGGTACGAAGTTTGCACCAATTCCTTGAATTTTATGAGGTCCTGGGTTGCCACCAGATAGAATTGGTGAGTCTTTTGGCTCAACGGCAACAATTTTAATGTTTGGATATTTTTCTTTTAATACTTCACCAGCACCAGTAATTGTTCCACCTGTACCGATTCCTGCAACAAAAGCATCTAACTGATCGCCCATTTGTTCGACAATTTCAGGTCCAGTCGTTTTTCTATGTATTTCTGGGTTGGAGTAGTTTTCAAATTGTTGCGGCATGAAATAACCTTTTTCTTTTGCAAGTTCTTCAGCCTTTTCTACAGCACCTCTCATACCTGCTGGTCCTGGAGTTAATACAAGTTCTGCACCATATGCGCGTAATAAATTACGACGCTCAATACTCATTGTCTCTGGCATAACAAGTACGGTTTTATAACCTTTTGCTGAAGCAACCATCGCTAAACCGATTCCAGTGTTTCCACTAGTCGGTTCAATAATTGTATCACCTGGTTTAATTACACCCTTTTTCTCAGCATCTTCAATCATCGCTAATGCAATACGATCTTTAACGCTGCTACCAGGATTGAAATATTCAAGTTTTAAATAAACTTCTGCTGAGTTTTCATCAACAACATTGTTTAATTTAACAATTGGTGTACGACCGACTAATTCAGTGATGGAATTTACATATTTGGACATCAAATCCACTCCTTTTAAAATCCCAAGCATTTTAATTGGTTTACTAGTATTTTATTCCTAAACGATGGCCCCTGTCAAACGATAACTTGAAAAAGTTTTCATTATTTTTTGTTTTCTTCTGCAAGTCGTTTAAACTCTTCTAATTCTTCTTTTGAGTATTGATACTTCTCATTACAAAAATGACATTGCGCTTCTGCCTTACCATCTTCTTCGATCATTTCTTGCAATTCTTGTGCACCTAAGCTGATTAAAGCATTTCCAAACCGCTCCTTAGAACATGTACATTCAAATTCAACTGGTATCGTTTCTAATACCTTCAAATTATCTTTTCCTAATAATTCTTCTAAAATTTCTTCCGGAGTCATTCCATTGCTAACCATTGTTGAAATTGGCTTAATTGTTTTTAAATGGTTTTCAATTTTTGTGATTGTCTCGTCCTTTGCACCAGGCATAATTTGTAAAATAAAGCCACCACTCGCTAAAATTGTATGATCCGGGTTAACAAGAACACCGACACCAACTGCTGAAGGAGTTTGTTCTGATGTTGCGAAATAATACGTAAAATCTTCACCAATTTCACCTGAGACTAGAGGGACTTGACCAGAAAACTTTTCTTTTAAACCTAAATCTTTAATAACCGTTAGCATTCCATTCGTTCCTACTGCCCGTCTAACGTCGAGTTTACCACTCTCATTCAAGTCAAAATGCACATGTGGATTTGCTACATAACCACGAACTTTACCATTTGTATTCGCATCAACTAAAATAAGTCGAATTGGACCGTCCCCTTCGATTTTCACTGTAATTCGACTATCATCTTTTAACATAGCACCCATCATGGCACTTGCTGTTAGAGTCCGGCCAAGAGCTGCTGAAGCAGTAGCCCAAGTGTCATGTCTTCTTTGCGCTTCTCTTACTGTTTCTGTAGAACGAATGGCATATGCACGTACTTCACCTTCATAACCAATCGCCTTTACGATGTAATCACTCATTTTTTTATCCTCCATATTTACTATAAGTACTTAATAATAGTTCATTATATGTATATCATTTCAATCATTGTTCTTTTTATAAATAAGTTGTAATCCTTTTAAAGTTAGTAAAGGATCAACAACATCAATAATCTTTGCTTCCCGTGCAATTAGTTTAGCCAATCCTCCAGTAGCAATAACTTTCGGATTTTTTCTAGCCTGTGACTTCATACGAGAAACAATTCCCTCTACTTGTCCCACATATCCATATAAAATACCTGATTGCATGGCTTCTACCGTATTTTTACCTACTATATTGTCAGGCGGTACAAGTTCTATTCTTGGTAGTTTAGCCGTTCTCGTATATAACGCTTCCGTTGAAATTCCTATACCTGGTGCGATTGCTCCGCCTTGGTAAGAACCATTTTCATCGACATAACAATATGTAGTCGCAGTACCAAAGTCTATAATGATTAAAGGACTACCATATTCTTGAACGGCAGCTATTGCGTTAACAATTCGATCAGCCCCGACTTCTTTCGGATTTTCATATTTAATATTTAATCCTGTCTTTACTCCTGGACCTACAACTAACGGTTCCACATCAAAATATTTTCTACACATCGCCTCAAGGGCAGTCATAATTGGAGGTACAACAGAGGAAATAATTGCTCCGGTTACTTCTGACTCTGTTCTACCCTCATTATTAAAAAGGGACTTTATTAGTAAGCCATATTCATCCTCTGTTTTTGAACGATCTGTAGCTATTCGCCAAAAATACTTTAATTTATCATTTTCATAAACACCTAAAACGATATTTGTATTTCCTACATCAAGCGCTAATAACATTTTTTCACCAACTTTATTAATTAGAATGCACAAAAATATTAACATAAATTACAGCAAAGCTGAAATATTTTACAATAATTATGGCAATTTATCTAGTTTCAGCTATAAAAAAGCAGGCTTTTAAAAGCCTGCTTTTCTCACAACTTATTCTCGTTTTTCCGAATCATCTTGTCGGTCAGCTTTATCATCTTCTTTTTCTTCAGTAGATGATGTTTGTTCATCGGAGTTTTGAACTTGATCTTCATCTTTACCAGAGATATTGATTTTCACATCAGAGGATTTAGATTCTGAAGAAGTTGTTTCTTCTTCATTGTTATCTGCTAAATCTTCTGGAGGTAATGTTCTATTTTCAAAAATATAACGAATTTGTTTCGCATTTAATGTTTCTACTTTTAATAAAGCCTGCGCAATCGCTTCTAACTGTTCACGATGTTCCGTGATAATTTGCTTAGCTTTTTCGTAACATTCACGAATGATGGATTGAATTTCGATATCAATTTCATAAGCAATTTTATCAGAATAATTTTGCTCACTATTTAAGTCTCTTCCTAGGAAGACTTGACCACCGCTTTGACCAAATTGCATTGGTCCTAGCTTTTCACTCATACCGAATTCAGTTACCATACGACGAGCGATATTTGTCGCTCTCTCAAAGTCGTTACTTGCACCAGTCGAAACTCTTCCAAAAACGATTTCTTCAGCAACACGACCACCTAGAAGACCTGTAATCTTATCTTTTAACTCTTCAGTTTGCATAAAGTAACGGTCTTCTTTCGGAAGCATTACAGCGTATCCACCGGCACGACCACGAGGGACAATTGTTACTTTATGTACCATATCAGCTTCATCTAATACAAGTCCAATAATGGTATGTCCACTTTCATGGTAAGCGACAATTTGACGTTCTTTCTCAGAGATTGTACGCGATTTCTTTGCTGGACCGGCAATCACTCGGTCTGTTGCTTCATCAATATCACGCATATCAATTTTCTTTTTATTCGCACGAGCAGCAACTAACGCAGCCTCGTTTAATAAGTTTTCCAAGTCGGCACCAGAAAATCCTGGCGTTCTCATAGCAATTGTTTTTAAATCAACGGATTCATCTAATGGTTTGTTGCGGGCATGAACTTTAAGAACCGCTTCACGACCTTTAACATCTGGACGGTCAACGGTTATTTGTCTGTCAAAACGACCTGGACGTAAAAGAGCAGGATCTAGAATATCTGGACGGTTTGTTGCTGCAATAATGATAATTCCTTCATTTGCTCCGAATCCATCCATCTCAACTAGCAATTGGTTCAACGTCTGTTCACGTTCATCGTGTCCACCACCAAGACCGGCTCCACGTTGACGACCAACCGCATCAATTTCATCAATAAATATAATACACGGTGCATTTTTCTTTGCATTTTCAAACAAGTCACGTACACGGGACGCACCAACACCGACAAACATTTCCACGAAGTCAGAACCACTGATGGAGAAGAATGGTACACCAGCTTCACCAGCTACGGCACGAGCAAGCAATGTTTTACCCGTACCAGGAGGTCCTACTAAAAGCACACCTTTTGGTATTCTCGCTCCAAGTTCAGAGAATTTCCGTGGATCTTTCAAAAATTCCACAACTTCTACTAGTTCTTGCTTTTCTTCATCTGCACCAGCTACGTCTTTAAAACGAACCTTTTTCTTGTCCTCGGTATAAAGTTTCGCTTTACTTTTACCAAAGTTCATTACACGGCCGCCGCCGCCTTGTGATTGATTTAATAAGAAGAAAATAAAGAAAATTAGTATGATAAATGGAATCATGGAAGTAAGTAGGTGAATCCAACCACTTGTTTCTTTCGCCATTAATACCACAAATTCCGTACCTTGCGCTTCTGCTAAAGTTTCAATACGTTCTACCGCAGAAGGACTAGGAAGTACATTTACGGTAAACTGTTCATTTTCACCGTACTCTTTTAATTTACCGGTGATATAGTATACCTGTCTTTCAGGCTGTACTTCAATGTACTCAACATCACCTTTTTCAAGGTGTGTGATAAATTCATTATATGTCATTTTATTATTCGTTTCTTGTCCATTGGTAAAAATACTTATAATACCAATTAGGACTAATAAAACGAGTAGATAGAATACTGTATTTCTAAATATCCGATTCATCCTTGACCTCCTCTCAAGGCAAAACAAAACTTATTAAATATTAACATAGAAAATCAAACAAAGACAAGAAAATAGGCTCTTATTAAACGCTTATAAACAATAGTGCTTAAAGTATATATTATTAATATGTGTTTTTCTTACGAATTACTCGTTGCTATTTTGATACACTTCAGGTTTTAAAACACCAATATACGGTAAATTACGGTATTTTTCCGCATAATCTAAACCATAACCAACTACAAATTCATTCGGAATTGTGAATCCAAATAGATCTGCTTTAATATCTACTTTTCTTCCCTCTGGTTTATCAAGAAGTGTAACAATTTTAATTGATTTCGCTTTACGGTAATGGAATAAATTCACTAAATAACTTAATGTTAATCCGCTATCAATGATGTCTTCAATGATTAATATGTCTCTTCCTTCTACAGATGTATCAAGGTCTTTAATAATTTTTACTTCTCCAGAAGAGACCGTTCCTTTACCATAGCTAGAAACATCCATGAAATCAATTTCTAAATAAATGTCCATTCGCTTAATTAAATCGGACATAAATGGTAAAGCACCTTTTAAAACACCTACTACAAGAGGAAAACGATCTTTATATTCCTCTGATAAAATTGCTCCAAGTTCTTTTACTTTATCTTGTAATTCATCTTCTGAAATCAAAATTTTTTCGATATCTTGATTCATTAAAGCTCCTCCTAGAAGTTATTTAAAACTAAAATTACATATTAGTATTTGATAAAAAATTATTTATATTGCAAAATAACTTTTTCACCTGTTGTAAAATCTGATGCTTCGTAAATAGACTTTCTTAAACCTGGTACCCAAAGAATATTATCTTCTTGGTCTGTAACGATTGGCCATACATCCCGCTCATTATGTGGTATTTTTAAATCGATAAAAAGGGACTTAATTTTTTTCGTTCCTACTCCTTTAATACGGATACGATCTCCATTCTTTCGTGTTCTCACGTATAACGGAAATTCAGTATTTTCATCTAATATAAAAATATTTTGTCCAATATCGTCAGGGACTGAACCTTCTTTCATAAAAAGTTGCCTACCATTAGGCAGTTCTAAAGTCTTTCCTTTATCCCAATTTAAAAAATAAGGTTTTTTCGTTTGGACATGGAATGTAAATACACATAAATCATAGGAACGATAAACTTTTAAATTTTGGGGCAAATCAATTTGACCAGAAGGTTTAGTTTTATCGATTAATTCAAAAATAGAATCTATATGTATTGATGTGAGATCCTTTGGTAATTCACCATTATAAAGATAGTTTAATATTAGTTGAATACATCGTCTTTGTAAAGGAAATGGTGCTTTTCTAAATTCAATTAAATTTAACGTTAAATCACCATTTTTCTCCTTGCTTACTACCTTATTATACGTTTTTTTTGCAAGGTCCATTAAAAAAAATTCATCTTCTAGCATCTGTTCACTAAATTGTTGAAAATGAATATGTACGTTCTTGTTTTCTGATTTTAAAAATGGAAGGATATGATTTCTGTAGCGGTTCCGAGTATAAATATCTTCCTCATTTGTATGATCATATACAGGTATAAGATTATTCATCTTAATGTAATCTTCAATTTCAGATTTTGTAACACATAAAAAAGGACGAATAATGGTTCCAGTAGCAAAAGGACGTTTCACTTGAATTCCAGCAGCCGCTTTCAGTTCGGAACCTCTAGTTAATCTCATGAGGATTGTTTCAATTTGGTCATCACCATGATGACCTAATGCAAGGGTTGAGATATTTCGCTTTTTCATTACGGATTGAAAAAAATCATAACGTACTTCGCGTGCAATGACTTCAATACTGCTAGAACTTTCTTTCGATATTTCATTAACATTAACCTGTACACCTTCAAAAGGAATATCCCAGTCTTTACAAATATTTTTTACATATAATAGTTCTTCAAAAGATTGTTTTCCACGAAGCATATGATCTACATGGGCAACCGTGAGAGTGATATCGTACATTTCCTTATGCTTATTTAAAAAGTAGAGTAACGCTAATGAATCGGGCCCACCAGAAACTCCTACTAAAACAGATGAACCTTTTTGAATTAATTTATGTCTATCAATAAACTGCTTAACTTTTTTCTCTAAATCACTCATTTCTAATATTCCTCTTTTACCATAAGGTTTATATTCTATTTTACATGAATAGCCAATAATTTAAAAATATTTTTTTCACTGTAAATAAAACTTAAAATCCCTCCCTGCATTGCACATTATTAATACAAAAAACACTAATGAATTTTCAGCCAATTTATAATTAGGTAGGGGAAGAATTCACCCTACCTAGTCAAAAAATATTCCCTAATATGTAGTAAACATATAATAAAGAAATCAAAATAAAAATAAGGATTGTTTCGATAACCCCCATTACCCAACTACGACGTGATTTTCTTTGTCGCGTCTGATTGTAATTATAACTTCGCCTTCGTACTGTTCTTTTTTGATCACTAACTGTTTGACCATTCAATATCTTTAACAAATCCTTTCGCATTGCATCAGCTGTTTGATATTTCCCTGTTAGCGCCTTTATTAATACAGATTTATATTTTCTCAATTCTTGGGACGCATCAATTGCCTGCGTTAATTGTTGAATTCCACCTTCCTTTTTCAAAAACCGTTGCGGATAACAACTATTAATCATAATCATCCCTATAGCAAACAAATCATAGGAAGGCTCAGACTTTCGACTACCTAATCCCCAATAACCTCGATCAAAAAACTCCGTATACTCCTTTATTGCCCTCCCTATCGGAGTTGTACCACCAACATCAATACAACGAATTTTAATTGGTGGACCAGCAACAATTAAATTGTCGGGCTTTAAATCACCGAAAACCCATCCTTGTTTATGTAAATCCCCTAAATCCTTTAGTAATTGTAAAATTAAAATTGGTAACCATGTCATTCCATTTTTCCGGATAAAGGGAATAAGATGGACTCCTTCTACATACTCCATTACATAAAAAGAGTACTGTTGAGTTCCTATAACCCAATCATCAACATCCAATAAAGAAGGCCCGAGGGTAACCCCTTGGGCTTTTGAAAAGGATTTAAGAACATTTACTTCAGATGTCACCGTCATCGGTTCAAAGCTTATTTTTAGTGCTGCCTTATTTCCGTTAAAATCAACTAAATAAACCGTACCATTCGCTCCACTGCCAAGCTCTCTTATTACTTTATAAGAATTCTGATGCCACTTCCCTTGAATAATCGTTCCATACTTTATATTAAATTGACTCTTCGTAAAACTCTTCATCATGATCACCGGATAATAAGCCTTTTAAACTTCGTTTTTTGCCAAAATGTTTTATAGCCTCTTTTATAGCTGGACCTGTCGGTGTCATTCCTCTAGGGGTTAGTTTGTTGAAAACTGTCGTTAACGATTCGAGCTTTGGAGTCCAATCGAGCAGTTTTTCTACATCTTTCCGCTTACCAGGGAAAACAAACAAGGAAAATTGATTGTTTCCTGTTCGAGCATTAAGACTAAGTGACAAATCAAGTAGAGCTTCCTTAACTGTAGGTAGTTTATGTTTCATACTTAAACTCGTATCTACAAGAATCAAAATTTCTAAGTTTACCGTTTCATTAAGTTCATCTACGACCTCTAAAACCTCACCCCTTTTATCTGGTGGAAGATTTTCCATCGTTACTTCCGAACCTAAAATTTGTTTCAGTTCCTGATTTACAACTCCTTGCAATGTTTGTGTCATCGCTTTTCTAGTTACCATTTGTACCGTTTGTGATAAGCTTTGTGCATAAACTACTTGACTCACACCACCACCTTGACTGGCGATTCCTTCGATTTCCCTCATCCCATATTCATCAATTACATCATTTTCCATTACACCAATTACATTAACGGTAATCCCTTGTTCTTTCGCTAAGGCTGCCATGGCGATTGGGTTTTCTCCATGGTTTGAACAGCCATCGGTAATTAATAAAATTTGTTTTAACGTCCCTGGTCTCATACAATCCCCTCCTAAAATTACTATCTTCCATCTTTGCCTTTTCGGAGGGGATATATACATAATTTACTGAATATTCACCACCCACTATCTTTATTTTGTTAGGCTAGTTTTCTTAATGAAATTGGCTCGATTGTTTTCCATTTCGGAGTATTATGTTTAATTTTCGCGACAAATACAGTCATATCATCTTCAATTCTTCCATCGTTTGTCCGGATCACTTCTTCTAACAAAATATCGGCAATCGCTTGTGGATTGTCAGTTTGAAGCTCTCTTATTTTCCGTTTTAACCAAATATCTTTATTCTCGATAAATTTCGGCCCTTCATAAATACCATCGCTCATTAATATTAAAATATCTTCGGCCATTAACTGTTCATTCACAACATCAATTTCAAATTCTGGAATTATTCCAATAGGTAAATTATTCGCCTCCACTTTTATTACATTATTCCCTCGCTTAATGAAACTCGGTGCAGACCCTACTTTAATAAATCTTGTAGAAGCATTTTGTAAATCAATCATTGCTAAGTCTAATGTAGCATAAACTTCGTCAGTAGTACGTAATGATAAAATGGAATTGATAGATTTAATTGCCACCTCCTCATCAATACCTGACAATAATATTTTCTGCAATAAACTTAATGTTTCTTTACTTTCTAAATATGCTCGCTCACCATTTCCCATTCCGTCACTAATTGCCATGGCAAAACTTCGCTCATCAATTTCTAATTCAGTAAAACTATCACCTGATATCAACTTTCCATTTTTTGCAGCATAGGCTACTCCAGTGTTTACAACAAACCGTTTAGCAGAACGGAACGTCGCTTGACAATTTTCGTTCGGGTATTTTCCACACTCCTCTCGATAAACTGTAATCGTTTCTCCTAAAACACTTGACAATAAAGGAGCAATTAACTTTTCACATTGTCCCATACCTCCGCAATACGGAATTGTAACATCAATATCAATATTTCCTTTTTCTAAACTATAAATCTCAATATGATCAACCTCAATTCCGATTGACTGCATTGCATCTAAAATTTGTTCCTCTTGTTTTTCGTTAATATCCCTCTCTTTCTTAATTTCTTCAGCAAAATTTTTCATAACTTCAGAAACACCAAAAAGTTGGTTAGCAACAATTTTTCTACTTTCTTGAATTTGTGAATTAAACCGCTCCTCTACCCCCCGATAATAAATTTCTCTTTGCATTGCATCAATAACCTTTTTATTTTTTACACAATACTGTTCCCACATGCGCTCTGTTCGATTAGAAATCATTAAATCGTTATCTAATAGCTCAGTCATAATCCCGGTCATTTTGTCTAACGTTCGATTTGTTCTATATTGCCAGCAATTTTCTCTTTTAAAACAACTCATACATGTTTGTTTTGTTACGTCTGCTAACATATCGTTAATAAGCTCTTCTTCACTCATTTTCACCACTCGTTTCTGTTGTTGTTCAAAACTTTCAGCTAAAGCAGTGAATACTTTAGAAAAGTGTTGGACTCGATTGGCAGTAACATCGCGTACTTTCCTCATATATGCCTGTTGTTCAGCAGTAAACTCAGGCGTTCCTGGAGTATGTTTAGCAATTTCATTTGTAAATGACCTCGGTGTTAAGAAAAATAGTAAAGAAGCAAAGAACGTTTCGTATAAACTAGTAACAATTGATGCCGTACCTAGTTCATAAATACCAATTAGTAGAGTTGCAATAATTAAACCAACGGAAACACCAATTTTACTACCCTCTTTTAAAAGTCCCCCTAATAATCCCCCGAAGGCTAGTAAACTCATCTCCGGGAAACTTTCAATATTCGCTAGACCAAATACTAGACCCACTACAACCCCTACAGTTGCTCCGACAGTAGCACCTGTTGTAAAAGCAAAGATTAACACTAAATAGCGTGATAAAATATTTGCAAGTTCAATGCCTTCATACGACCAGCCGATCGTACCGGTAATCACCGAAGCTAGTAATATAATTAAACAAACTATTTCCTCTGTTTTTAAGGTTTGTTTTCGGCTAGATATTGAAAACAGTGGAATACTTTGTAAAAATATCATAGTTAATACAAATGCTAAACTTGCTTCAACTCCAGTCATAATTATATTAAAAAGCGTAATGTCCATTATCTCGATATAATAGTATATAAACCGGCCGATAAACATCGTTGCAAAAACAATATAGTGCAGTGCTTTAATCTCATTAAAAATAAAATGTTTAATTATTCGATTCAGTACGAGAAACAAACTAATAATCCCAAAGGTATACAAACCGTCCATTATCGATAGCGTTAGTGCTCCTCCTACTAACCCAATAAATACAAGGGGAGCTTTATTTTTCCTTATTGCAAATACAGCTGCAAAAAATGGCAAACTAAACGGGCTTAAACCAGACAAGATAAAGGCTCTAGCAAGTAAAAAACCAACGATAAATAAAAGTAATCCTCTTTTAAAAAATATATTTTCTATCTTGCTTTTCAACTGTTCAAATAAACGAAAAATTAATAGTTTTATATCGACTGTTTTCCTTTCTCGAACTGGTTCCGCTAAACTCCCTTGATATTTAGCCATTGCAAACACCCCTCAACTTATTTTTGTCTATTATAATTCGTTGTAAACTAGAATTTTGTCAAAAAAACGAGGGTGATATTAAAAATCGTTCGACTATTAACAACCTTTTTTCTGAAAAGTTAACAAAATATAACATAAAAATCTGAATATTCCGATTTAAAGAGCGATAGAGATTCACTAGAATCCTACAGTATCAACATGTGCATTTTACGACATTTTTTTGAAGATTATCAAAAAATGTCTAAATGTTTTTTGCATATTTTTAAAATCCCTTGTATTTTACTAAATTTACAAATTCGTGCTTAAACACAAAAAAGTTGCCCTGAATCATTAGAGCAACTTTCAACTTTTGAAATATATATAAAATTACGATTAATTTCATTAATTACCAATTTCTAAACATTACAATTCAAATGACAGCAAGTTAACCTCTACGGGCTCCTCTACCTCCTCGTCTCGATTCAGTATGACGTTTTAATGAAGCTAAACGATCTTCACTATCTTTTAAAAAGCGAGCCATTTTTTGTTCGAAGTTCTCTTGTTGACGTTGATCATTTCTTTTATTATTGCGTGGACGATTAGTTTTACCACCTGTGTAATTTTCTTTTGCTTTTTTAATGGATAAACCAATTTTGCCATCTTTCCCAACATTCATCACTTTCACTTCTACTTGATCGCCAACTTTTAAAAACTCATTAATATCTTTTACATACGTATCAGCGACCTCACTAATGTGAACGAGACCGGTTGAGCCCTCTGGCAGCTCTACAAATGCTCCAAAATTAGTAATACCCGTAACTTTACCTTTCAACTTGCTGCCTACTTCAATTGACATAAAAAGAAACTTCCTCCTTAAAATGATAAAAAAATACAATTTATTATATTATAGTCGCAAACCTTATTTAGGTCAATCAACGCTTTCATCAGATTGATCATCTTCAGGAACAGTGAAAATAATTTCACCTTCATCAGATAAATAATATTCCTGTCTTACATATTTGCCAATATACTCATCATCTTGTAATTTAGTAATTTCATCTTGTAAAATCTTTTTTTCTTTTTCTAACTTTTCTGATTGTACTTGCAACTCATCTAGCTGCTTCTGCTTATCACTCAAAGTTTCCTTTTGAAATTTGAGCGTTAATGTGAATGAAATAATTACTATACATGCAAAAATTGAAAATACGGTCAGCCTGCGAATGAGTAGCTTTTTTTTTCGTCTTGCTACTAACTTCTGTTGATTTTGTTTGTTCATATACGATTGATTAATAATCGGTATACGTTTGTTTTTACCACTCATTAAAATACAGGCCTCCCTTCACTTTTCTATTTTCTTTTTTATAAATGAAATAACCTTCTGGTAAAAAATTACAATTTTTCTAAAATAATCATTCACTTTTATTTTAATTGAATTCGGTACGAGTTTCCAGCCTAATCTTGCAAAATAGATAATTGGTCGGATTAATATTTTTATAGTTGATAATAAAACTCGTCCAAAAAACGTAAGCACATTTAGTAGAAATTTACCAATACCGATGGCAACAGTAACAATGAACGTAAATAATACAATTACCGGGCGAATTATAAAAATAGAAGTAAACCTTGCTCCAATATTATACGTTCGAATAATAAAACGGATAATGAGCTCTAATAATCGATTGTACAATGTTTTTAATAAACTTTGATAAAAAGCGAATCCACATAGAAGGGCAACAAATATATAAAAACGAATTTCACCGAAATTTACAGTGTATAAACAATAAAATATAAGTAGTCCTTGTACGACCCAAAATAAAATGTCATTAATAAAAACAAGCCAAAACTTCCTTCTTGAACGGTTAAACAAGCGGCTATATGTATCTAATGCCGCTCCTAAGTAACTGCCAACAACAATCATTGCTATCATCGCATAAAATTGCGTGGTTAAACTCATTTGAACAACTTGCTAAAGAATCCTTTAGCCTTCTCTCCATGTTTTTCATCTAGATATACAAGGTCATATATTCGCCCTTTAATTGAAACGATCCCCTTATCAACATCTAGATTTTTCATCGTTAAGTTGTTGCCACGTATTGCCAAATATCCCATTACCGTTTCTAATAAAAACTCTTCATTATCGAAACTTTCAACTTGTTTGACACCCGTAATTTCTAACGTCTTCCTATTTCGCATTATAACATCATGTTCTTGAACGGTCGGCTTTGGATTTTTCGATTGATCATAAAATTGGTTCATTATTCAACCCCCGTTTATTCCAAGTTCTACTCTCTTAAAATAAGTATGCTCGTCCTTTATGTTGTAGAACTTGAAATTAGGAGAGGTAATTATTCAGCCTCTATCCGTTCTTCTCTAATAACTGTATACATTGTACTTGCTTCGTCTTTTTTTGTTGTTTCGACAATTTTTTCCACTTTAACATGGACAATTTTTTGGCCAAAACGAATAGATAGCTCGTCGCCAACGTTAATATCAGAACTTGCCTTTGCCTGTTTTCCATTGATAGAAATCCGGCCTTGTTCCGCAACTTCCTTCGCTAACGTTCTTCTTTTAATTAAACGAGAAACCTTTAAAAACTTATCTAATCTCATGTTGATGTTCCTTTCTACTTATAAACCTTTTTCTTTTGCTTCAATCCAAAATTGATCTAGTTCTTCTAAAGTAAACTGAGAAAAGTCTTTCCCACTTTCCTGCACTTTCTCCTCGACATAACCAAATCGTCTTTTAAATTTTTGACTTGTTTGAATCAACACCTCTTCTGAACTAATGTTTAAAAACCTTGCTATATTAACCATGGAAAATAATAAATCACCAAATTCAGATTGGACTCGCTGTGAAGTTGGATTAAGTTTTATTTCATCTAACCACTCGTTGAGCTCTTCTTTTACTTTCTCGATAACTGGCTCAATTTCCTGCCAATCAAAACCTTTTCTTTTAGCAGCCTTTTGAATTTTCTCTGCATAAAGTAGTGCAGGAAGACCCTTCGGTATGTCAGAGAAAACAGAGGCTGACTCTCTCCCTTTTTCCTTTTCCTTAATCGCTTGCCAGTTTAATACAACATCATTGGCATCTTCTACGACAACGTCGCCAAACACATGGGGATGGCGATGAATCATTTTCGTCGTTAGTGATTCGATTACATCATCAATGGTAAAATACCCTTCATCCTCACCAATTTGCGCATGCAGCATTACTTGTAATAACACATCACCTAATTCTTCTACGATATGGTCATCATCTTGTTCATCAATCGCCTCTAGTAATTCATAGGCTTCTTCAATTAAGTATTTCTTTAAAGATTCATGGGTTTGATTTTTATCCCATGGGCACCCATTTGGTCCACGAAGAGTTGCTATCACTTGGCGTAAATAGGAAAACTGTTTATATAAAATTGTTTCATCCTTTACAGGCGGGACATATAAACTCGTTAAATTACTAACTTCAAAATCATGATCTAGTTCATATAACGGAACTTTTTTTACCACTTCGTTAGGCAATCCCGCATTTGTAACAATAAAAACATCATATGTATCCGGAAATATTTCCATTAATTCAAGTTTCACATGAGATGCAATCATTTGATCGTAAACTTGTCCGATAATAATATGTTGTGTAGGATGAACGTCTTCTTTACTTAAATCTATTCCATCAAGTAACTGAAAACCTTCAATTGGGTCTACTAAAACGGATTGGAATAAAGCATCTAGGAAGCTTTGCCCGCCTTCTAATCGGATATCGTAACCCTTTATCTCCTTCTGTTCAATTAATAATTGAACCGTTTTTTCGGCTACCATTGGGTGCCCCGGTACCGCATAAATAATATCTTTCTCTTCTGCTACCTTACATAATTCTTCAACTATTGCCCGGTAAACATCTTCGAACTGGTCTTGTTGTTCATAAATATAATCAAAGGAAGAAAACGTAACACCTTCTTGTTCTAATTCACTTACAACTGGGTGCTCCTTTGTTCTTAGATAGATTGGTCTATTTCCCTTTAACATCCGATAGACACCCAAGGGTAGTTGGTTTATATCGCCCGCTCCTAAACCAACAATCGTTATACTTTTCATTTTTTCACCTCTTTTATTTTTTAAGAAATAATGCAATTTTTCACCTAAAGGTAACACTCCAAGTTCTTCTTTTGTAAAAATACCGCCACGTAACATAGTAATAAAAAATACGGCTCCACCTAATAGTGATGCTACAAGAGATAACAAAGTAGCATATATACGGTATTTAATAAAATATCCCGCTAAGAAACTGCCAATAAATTGAACAACGATAACAACAAACGACATCGCACATAGAGAAACAAATAATATCCTTAAAAACTGTCGTTGTAAAAGACGGACCGGAATATTTTTATAAAGTTTCCATAGCAATATTAATAGTATAAATATAAGTGCTACAACCGTTGCTACCGCTGCTCCAGTTACACCCCATTGTCGTATAAAAACCTGATTCAAAATAACTTTTACAATAACACTAATTAAAACAACAACGGCTGGAAAATAAATATGTCCAAAACCTTGTAGTATTGAACTAATCGTTATACTAATGGACGCTAACAAAATGGCAATCACTAATATGCGCAATACTTGTGAACCATCTGCATTTTGGAATAACATCGTGTTAACTTCATTCATAATAAGCAATAACCCAACAGTAGCAGCCGCTCCAACAGAAATACTAATACGTATTGATAAAATTATATAACTTGTAATATCCTGCCCTTTTTGTTTCATTGAGGCAATAAGAGGAACAACCGATAAGGACAACGAAGTTGCTAGAACAAGACCTAATTGTAAAAGCGGTTGTCCCCGATCATACACACCTTTTATTTGCTGCGCTTCTTCAAGGGGCATCCCCATTTTCGTTAATATCGATAAAATTTGAAAGGCATCACTCATTTGGAATAAGACTAACGTTAAACTACTAATACAAATCGCCAGTCCTTGAATAATAACAGTCTTTATTATTGGTAAGCTTTCTCGTACTTTTGAATAGAAAAAGCTTCCCAACTTATCTTTATTATGGGAGATAAAAAAGCAAGTTAAAATAATTATGGTAAAGAAACTACCGATTACAGAAGAAAAAATCGCCCCTTGGCCAACCCGATACAAACTTTCTCCTGCATTCACAAAAAATATAGCAGTAATTAAAATTAAGGTTACGCGAATAAACTGTTCCCCAACTTGAGATGCTGCAGTTGGTACCATAATTCCTTTTCCTTGAAAATATCCTCGTAAAACAGATATAAACGGAACTAGTAAAAAGGAAAAGGAAACCATTGTAACCATCGGCTTAAGACTCACATCACCCATCGTTGTGACAATAGCAGAGGAGAAAAAATTAATACATAAAAAGAAAAATAAGCATAAAAGAAAAATCCCTATAAAAATAGGAAGAAGCATTCGGTCAGCTTTCTGCTTCTCACCTAAACTTAATTTTTCAGCATATAGTTTTGAAATGATAATAGGAAATCCGTAAGTAGCAAGGGAAATTGCAACACCATAAAAGGGATAAACTTGTTGATATATATAAAATCCAATGTCACCAACAATATTTTGAAAAGGGATTCGATAAACTGCACTTAAAATTTTCGTAAATAATGCTGCTAATGAAAGGATTAATGTACCTTGTAATAATAATCGTCTTTTTTCTGTTCCTTCAATCATTTTAACACCTGTTTTTATTAAATTGTTTACTTAATTAACGTACCATCATTTGAATGTAAAAACAATTTAATGGAGTTTTTTTAAAAGTGGGAGATTAAATCTTGGAGCAAAGTATAGAATGGGAGAAATTATCCTTAATAATGAGGTTTACGTTCTATAAATGGAGTATTTTTCAATCAACCACCATTAGAAAAGACTCGCATGTTGGCGAGTCCGAAAATTCGGAGGTAGGAGGTTAATAATTGAAACAGAAAAGACCTTTCCTCCATTCGTCCTTTGGACAATGGATTAAACATCATTGTTCCATTTGTCTAGCTAAAAATCCTGCGGCTGTTTCAGCAGACTTTTTCTCTACTTCACCAAGTGAATGTTCCTTAGACAATATAATGACAGCACCAATTGGATCGCCATTTGCAACAATAGGACTAATTGTATATGACGCTAATGTTTCTTCATTACCTTCAACAATGGATACAGAACTTTCATTTGTAACAAGAACAGATGAGCGTTCATCCATTACTTTTTCAACAACATCACTAATATTTTTACTTAAATATTCCTTTTTCGAACCACCTGCTACAGCTATAACAGAATCTCTATCACAAATCAGCACTGGATTTCCTAAACTATCGAATAAAGCCTCGGCATATTCTTTAGAAAAATCACTCAATTCACTAATTGGTGAATATTTTTTAAGTATGACTTCACCATCACGATCAACAAATATCTCTAATGGATCTCCTTCACGAATTCTTAATGTCCTTCTAATTTCCTTCGGTATAACAACTCGACCCAAATCATCAATACGACGAACTATACCTGTTGCTTTCATCTTATGATGCCTCACTTTCCTCTGATGATTTTATTGCTGAGAGTAAAATAACAGACGTCGACGTTTGCTTCTGTCCAACTAAAAAGAAGTTCAGGTTGAAAATTAACCAACCCCTTGTATTTTGGAATCATCATCCTTTTCTACAATTATTATCTTTCATATGGGAAGTTCTATACATATTCTAAAACTTTTTCTTGTACTAAATAATTTTGCCAAATGTGGGGAATTTTACTAATCGCTTAATGAGGATTATTAGGAAAGGAATTGAGGGATTGGATTTATAATTTACTGAGGTGACAAATCCGAGATTTTAACATTTTTCTATGGCTTGTCACCTCATGATAAAAACAATGATTATGAAACAGTTTTTACTTCTTCACCTGTAAGTTTAGACAATTCATTAATTACAGATTCAAGAATTGGAAACCATTCATTTACACTCAATCTTGTCGTATATAAAACAACTTTAAATTTATTATCTTCCATACCAAAGCCAACTTTTCGACCAAATGGTTTATAAAGTTGAACAAGCTCTTGTGCACTAATATTTTTTGAAGCTTCACCGCTAAAAATAATTTGCACATCATCTTTAACTTTTTTAACCGTTTCAATACCAACTTGTCTAGCAATAACTTTGATCTTCGCTATCGTTAATAAACGATCTACTTCTTCTGGATAATCACCAAATCGGTCGATCATTTCATCTTGCAATTCGCTTATTTCTTCTATTTCGGAAATGCCGCGGAATCGTTTATACATTTCAATCTTTTGATAACCGTCTTGTATATATTTATCTGGAATATATGCATCAATATCTAAATCAATCTCAACTTGCGCTTCTTCCTGTTTCGGTAGTTCGCCTTTTCTCTTCTCAATTTCTTCTTTCAACATTTGTGAGTACAAGTCAAAACCGACCGATTCAATAAAGCCATGTTGCTGTGCACCAAGAATATTTCCAGTACCACGAATGGATAAATCACGCATCGCAATCTTAAAGCCAGAGCCTAGCTCGGTAAACTCCTTAATTGCTTGGAGGCGTTTTTCTGCAGCTTCTGTAAGAACCTTGTCTTTTTTATACGTAAAGTACGCATATGCAACACGATTCGAACGACCTACCCGTCCTCGTAATTGATACAATTGGGAAAGGCCCATTCGATCTGCATTTTCAACAATTAATGTATTTACATTCGGAATATCTATACCAGTTTCGATAATGGTGGTCGTAACTAATACATCCGCTTCCCCTTCTAAAAAGGACAAGATGACACTTTCTAACTCTCGCTCCGTCATACGTCCATGGGCATAGAGCACTTTTGCATCAGGAACAAGCATTGAGATTTGTTCTGCTTTACGTTCAATATCTTCAATATTGTTGTATAAATAATAAACTTGACCATCACGAGCTAATTCACGCTCAATAGCCTCTTTTACGAGAGCAGGATTCATTTCCATTACATATGTTTGAATTGGGAAACGATTTTCTGGCGGTGTCTCGATAACAGATAGATCACGTACACCTAAAAGCGACATATGAAGGGTTCTTGGGATTGGTGTTGCAGTTAAAGTTAATACATCTACATTCGTTTTTAACTTTTTAATTTTCTCTTTATGAATTACACCAAACCTCTGTTCCTCATCAATGATTAAAAGACCTAAATCGTGATACGTAACATCTTTTGATAATAAACGATGGGTACCAACTACAATATCTATTGTTCCATTTTTTAACCCTTTAATCGTTTCCTGTTGTTCCTTTCTCGTACGGAAGCGATTCAATATACCTATTTTTATCGGAAAATCAGCGAACCGTTCTTGCATCGTTTCATAGTGTTGTTGCGCTAAAATCGTTGTCGGAACTAAAAAGGCCACTTGTTTTCCGTCCATAATTGCTTTAAATGCTGCACGTAAAGCCACTTCCGTCTTTCCATATCCAACATCACCACAAAGTAAGCGGTCCATCGGCCGTGATCTTTCCATATCCTTTTTAATTTCTTGGATGGATCGTAGTTGATCTTCTGTTTCTTTATATGGGAAGGAAGCTTCAAATTCACGCTGCATGTCTCCGTCTGGTGAAAAAGCATAACCGACAGAGGCTTCACGTTCTGCATATAACTTAATTAAATCATCGGCAATATCTTGTACAGAAGATTGAACTTTTCGTTTAACCCGTTTCCATTCGGAACCACCTAATTTATATAATTTCGGTTCTTTGCCCTCTGTGGCACCTACATATTTTTGTACTAAGTTAATTTGTTCAATCGGTACAAACAGTTTATCAGTTCCTTGATACTTAATTTGTAAGTAATCTTTATGAACGCCGTTAATTTCTAAAGTCGTAATCCCTAAATATTTTCCAATCCCGTGGTTAACGTGAACAACGTAATCCCCAACCTTTAGCTCACTATAACTTTGAATTTTTTCAGCATTGGAAAGTTTTTGGGAACGAATTGGTCGTCTTTTTACTTTTGTATTGAATAGTTCAGCCTCAGTAATAACGGCAAGCTTATGCATCGGTAGCTCGAAGCCTGAACTTAACTGTCCCTGTATAATTTGCGATTTCCCTGCTATTAAATTATCACCGTCAAAATTATTAACTACATCTATTGTATAATCATCTAATACCCGCTCTAATTTCTCGACCCGCTTTTTGTCAGCACCTAAAAATATGACAGTATAATCACTCTTTTGCCATCTTTCCATTTCTGTTTTTAATATATTTATTTGTCCATGGAAATTTTGCATTTGTTTTCCGGAAAGATTAATTATATTCTGCGGATTTACATTTTGAATATGGCGTAAAAATAATGAAAAATAAACGATTGGGCAGTTCGATTCATGTAATATTTTCATGACATCATGACTGATCCATGTAGAATGAACAAGTTTCCCCTCACCTAAAAGACTAACTTGCCATTCTGCTTCTTCTTTTTCTAATGAATCTTTTGTTTCAACAATTCTACTGATTTCATCCATGCAAATGACAGTATCTGGCAATAAGTAATCTAGTAAACTTGCTGGCTTTTCATAAGCAAATGAAAGATATTTAAATATTTGTTCTGGATGCTGACCTTGTTTGATTAATTCTAAATCGTGTTCTGTTTCTAAAACAAGGGATTCTTTTACCTTATCATCTTTTATTTTTTTCAGACTGTCTGCTAATGCTTGTTCTAATTTTGTTGCTAATCGCTCAAAATTACTAGCTTCTAAAACTATTTCGGTAGCAGGACCAATCATTACTACTTCTAGTTTTTCCATTGAACGTTGATTTTCAATATCAAAACTTCGAATTGAATCAACAACATTATCAAATAACTCGATACGAATTGGATTTTCTTCCGTCAAAGGATAAATATCGATAATTCCACCACGGATACTAAATTCCCCCGGCGCCGATACCATATCATTACGGGAATAGCCCATTTGTACAAAGGTTTGAAGCGTTTCTTCAAGATCAATTTCATCATCTACATGTAAATGAATTAAATGTTTTTCCCACAAACTTTTGGGTGGGAGGATTTTACGCAAGCCTGCAATCGGTGCAATGACAATACCTTTTTCGTTTTTACATAAAAAGTTTATTGTTTCAATTCGTTGCGCCCTTAATTCAGGACTTGCAACACTTAAATCGGCAGCAATTAATTCATCAGCGGCGTATAAATACAATTGATCAGATGGACAAATTTGTCCTAAATCCTCATATATCTTTTGAGCTTGTAACATATTATAAGTGACAATAAAAAGCGGTCGATTCATCCTTTTATAAATACTTGCCGCGAACAAATGACGGCTTGAACCTGACAGACCTGTAACAAGTTGTTCTTTAAGCCCTTCCTCGATGCCATTAATAATCGATAATACATCATCTTTTTCCATTAATGTTGAGACTAACCCTTTCATGGTACGCCTCCTCTCTTTCTTTATCTAATCTATCTTTCATAATGTCATAGTTTCATTGCTTTTTACAGAATTTTCTGTCAACGTTATTAGATATTGTTATTTATTATTTGCTTCGTTTTTTCAAATAGTATACATAAATTTCGTTACAATTTATTAACATAATGATAAACAGAAAAACGCCTTGGTTTACACCCAAAGCTAGTGAATAATATAATCACTTTCATAATTATTTGGATTTGTCATAAAAGACTCATGGCAATCTTCACAAATACTTTTTACATGAATATCTCCATCGTGATCATAATTAATCATATCCATACGTTCATCCTCTGTTAACTTATGAAAACCGAGTAATTGTGAATCGACTGATGATTGTGTAATTGTCCCAATATTTATTCCGCAATATCGACATGTATAGTGGATTGCCATATAATTTCACTCCTTGAAGTGGTCTTTTTTATATTATTGACCCTTCAAGTAGTTCTTATTCAATTACAGTATACCAGATTTTTTCCATTTTAATGTTAGTTTTGATTCGCTACATTTAAAGCTTTACTGATTATATATATTCATAACCTCTAAGAAAGGTTTTTCTATCCACTCTTCACAGGCCTTTGCACTTTTTTCAACCATTTCTTGCATGACTGGAAGATCTTCTTTTTTAAACTTACTTAAAACGTAATTCGCTACAGGCATCCCTCGTTCAGGGCGGTCAATCCCAATGCGAATCCGATTAAATTCCTGTGTGCCTATATGTTGAATAATGGACTTAATTCCATTATGTCCACCTGCGCTACCTTTATAACGTAAGCGAATTTTACCAACTGGCAAATCAAGTTCATCATATATGACGAGAAGTTCCTCTGTAGGAATCTTATAAAAATTCATCAATGCCCCAACCGCTTCACCAGACAAATTCATATACGTCATTGGTTTCAATAATATGACTTGCGTCTCGTTAATATTTCCTTTTCCAAACAAACCTTTAAATTTCGTTTCATTTAATGGAATTTGTAAGTTTTTTGATAATTCATCGATTACTTTAAAACCGATATTATGTCGCGTTTCCTCATATTCTTTTCCTGGATTTCCTAAACCAACAATAAGCTTCACCAGTTTCCCTCCAGTTAATTCAACAATATACATTACTAGTATTTTTTATAGTTATATAGATTCAATCTTAATCAGTTAGTAAAAAGAGGTAACCGAAAATGGTTACCCCCTTTATTACATTCATCTTCAAACTGGCAGTCGTTCAAGTTTAAAGTAATTTTTTCAGTACGAGGTAGTAAATAATTTTATTCAGCTTCTTCCTTTACTTGAACATCTTCTGGGATTGTAGATGATTGTTTTTCACCAGTATGAATAACTTCTTCCTGCTTCGGCGGTAATATTGACGTCACGACTTCATCATCTTCGTGATTAATTTCATACGGATATAGATGCCGAATATCTTTTACATATAAAGTCTCAGCAATTTTCAAATTCGATACATCAACATCAATCGATTCTGGTAAGTCGGCAGCCTTTGCAGACACTGATAATTCATGAAGTGACTGCTGCATTACTCCACCTTCTTTTACACCAATTGCTTCACCAATTAATGTTACTGGCACTTCTGCCGTTATAAGCGATGATGGATTGACAGTTAAAAAGTCTATATGTATAATCTCTCGGGATAAGGCATCTTCATCATATGTTCGCATAATCACTTGATGTTTTTTCCCTGATACATCAATAGATAGTAGTGCATTTCTTCCAGCTTCTTTAATTCCTTTTAAAAAGTCCGCTCGATCAATGATAATAGGTGTGCTATTTACCTCTTTACCATATATAATAGCTGGAATACTTCCATTATTTCTTAACGTTTTTAATTCATGCCGCGTTAGTTGACCTCTTTCTTGTGCATGTAAAACAAAAGACATAAAGTGGACACCTCTTTAATTAGTAATTATTGTTATAAACTACTTATTATTGTGTCCAATTTATGTTTAATTCAACCGTATGAATTTTTTAAAATAAATCACTAACGGAGCGGTGTTCGAAGATACGAATTAATGCTTCACCTAATAAAGGAGCAACTGATAATTGTTTAATTTTAGCGATTTGTTTTTCTTCAGGCAAAGTAATTGTATTTGTTACAACTAACTCTTTAATTTTTGAGTGTTCAATTCGTTCAATAGCAGGTCCAGAAAGTACTGGATGTGTACAACAAGCATATACTTCACGTGCACCGTTTTCCACTAGTGCATTAGCTGCTAAAGTAATGGTTCCAGCAGTGTCAATAATATCGTCAATAATAATACAAGTTTTCCCTTCGATATTACCTACGATATTCATTACTTCTGCTACGTTTGGTCTTGGACGGCGTTTATCAATAATTGCGATTGGTGCTTTTAAGCGATCCGCCATTTTTCTTGCGCGAGTAACGCCACCATGATCAGGAGATACAATTACGATATCATCAAGGTTTTTACCTTCAAAATAATCAGCTAAAATAGGTACCCCCATTAAATGGTCAATAGGAATATCAAAGAATCCTTGAATTTGTGGCGCATGCAAGTCAATTGCAATCATTCTGCTTGCTCCCGCAGTTTCTAATAAGTTTGCTACGAGTTTAGCCGTAATTGGTTCCCGGGAACGAGCTTTACGATCTTGACGGGCATAACCGTAATACGGAATAACAATATTAATTGTTCGTGCTGATGCACGTTTTAAAGCATCAATCATAATTAATAGTTCCATTAAGTGTTCATTAACTGGGTTTGATGTTGATTGAACAACGAACACATCACAACCACGAATACTTTCTTCAATATTGATTTGTACTTCTCCATCACTGAATCGAGTTACAGAGCTTTTTCCTAAACGAACTCCCATTAGTTCAGAAATCTCTTCGGCTAATGCACGATTGGAATTCAGTGAAAATAATTTAAATTGTTTGTCTGGGTATAGGCTAGACATGGTGGACCTCCCTAGTTAGTTCTCTTCTTTTTTAATTTTTGTACATAGTTTTCTTTATTCTCTTGACGGGCACGTGCGATTGAAAGCGCTTCGCTTGGCACATCTTTTGTAATCGTTGAACCGGCTGCAACATAGGCACCTTCGCCAATTTTTACTGGAGCGACAAGATTGGAATTACATCCGATAAATACATTGTCTTCAATGATTGTTTTAAACTTATTAACACCATCATAATTCACTGTAATTGAGCCACAACCGATATTTACATTATCTCCAACCTCTGCATCTCCTATATATGAAAGATGAGATGCTTTGCTACCTTTACCAAAAGTAGATTTCTTCACTTCGACAAAGTTACCGATACGAACTTCGTCATATATATGAGATTGAGGACGTATATGTGAAAATGGCCCGATTTGCACAGACGCTCCAATTTGACTATCATGAGCAACGGATTGACGAATTGTTGTTTCACTATCAACACTACAGTTTACAATTTCAGTATGTGGACCGATGACACAATCTTCCGCAATTGTAGTTTTCCCTTTAATAATCGTTCCAGGATATATAATTGTATCTTGAGCAATCACGACATCCGATTCAATATATGTTTGCTCTGGATCAATAATTGTGACACCATTGCGCATATGTTTTTCGTTAATTCTTTGACGCATGATTTTTTCTGCCTGAGATAAAGCAACTCGGTCATTAACACCTAATGTTTCTGTAAAATCATCCGTACTGTAAGCAGTAACGATTTCGCCCTCTGATTTTAAAATTTCAATTACATCTGGTAAATAATATTCACCTTGAGCATTTTCATTCGAAACTTTTTCTAAAGCATTGAATAACGACTCATTATCGAAGCAATACGTACCTGCATTAATTTCTCTAACTTGCTTTTCTTCATCTGTGGCATCTTTATGTTCGACTATTTTTTCGACATGACCTTGTTCATTACGAATAATCCGTCCATATCCTGTTGGGTCATCTGCAAAGCTAGTTAGTATCGTTGCTTTAGCATTTTGCTTAATATGATAATCCATTAATGCATTAATGGTTTCGGCTTTAAGTAAAGGTGTATCACCACAAACTACTAATGTAGTACCTTGTTTTCCCTTTAACAGTTCCTTTGTTTGCATTACGGCGTGGGCAGTACCTAATTGCTCGGCTTGTAGTACATATTGGCACTCATCACCAAGTTCCGATTTCACCATATCTGCTCCATGACCTACAACAGTAACTATTTTTTCAGCCTTTAAGTCTTTCATTTGTTCCAATACATGGCGAACCATTGGTTTTCCACATACAGGATGAAGTACTTTATATAATTTTGACTTCATGCGTGTCCCTTGGCCAGCTGCTAATATAATTACAAATCGATTTGACATATGTGCCCTCCAATATAGCTTTGTTTCCATAATGAATATATCTTAAAAATCATCTCATTTCAAGAAACTTCGTGAGTTGTTTAAGGAAAAGTAGTTATGTTGACAAGGGGTATTGTAATGGGGTATCCAAACAGTTGAATAAGGGGTAATTGTTAATGTATATGATTTCCTTTTATCGGCATAAAAAAAGAGCCTTACATTCTTGTAGGCTCTTAGATGCAATTCTTAAATCAGGAAGCTCCTGCTTCTTCTAACTCTACTCCAACCTCACCTTGGCGGTGGTATTCGGCTAAAACAGCATCCTGAATTTTCCCTCTTGTAGCAGAGTTAATTGGGTGAGCAATATCTCTGAATTCACCGTCTGGTGTACGTTTGCTAGGCATCGCAACAAATAATCCATTATTCCCATCAATTACACGAATATCATGGACTACAAACTCGTTGTCTAATGTAATTGATGCAATTGCCTTCATTCGTCCATCCGTATTTACTCTGCGTAATCTTACGTCTGTGACTTCCATCTATTTCACCACCTTAAAATTTAGTTACTTAAATGTTTCTACAAAAATCTGTAATCTCCTTCTTTTATATTAAAAATTTTTATTTTCTTTAAGGTAGAAATAATAGATAATCTTCCAGTGAAATATATTAGTCACACGTTCAGTATAGTAGTTTTAA